>SKPS01000289.1 GCA_007119395.1 Lentimicrobiaceae bacterium | reverse complement strand
ATCACTGTAGTAGAAACCATGATGTGTGTCTCCCCTTTGACAAACCGGCTCATCTCATAATCCTTTACATCAGGTGCCATCTTGCCATGCACCATGCTGACTGCATATTGGGGAAGCGGAAATGCCCTGGAGACGCTCTCATACCCATCCATCAGATCCTTCAGGTCCATCTTCTCCGACTCCTCAATCAATGGGTAAACAAAATATGCCTGTCGACCCAACCCAATCTGCTCTTTCACAAAATCGAACACTGAGTTACGCTTCGAGTCATACGCATGCACCGTTTTAATCGGTTTTCTTCCGGGAGGCATTTCATCAATGATGCTGATGTCAAGGTCTCCGTAGAGGGTCATAGCCAGGGTTCGGGGGATGGGCGTTGCGGTCATCACAAGCATATGTGGTGGTTGCGTGTTCTTTCGCCACAACCGGGCCCTCTGCTCAACACCAAAGCGATGCTGCTCATCAATCACCGCCAGGCCCAGATTTTGGAACACAACACTCTCTTCAATCAGCGCGTGTGTGCCAATCAACAAATGAATGGTGCCATTTGCCAGATCGGCCAACATAGGCTTTCTCTCTTTTGCCTTGGTGGAACCGGTCAGCAATGCGACATTCACACCAATCTTTCCTGTGAACCGTTGGATGGTCCTGAAATGCTGATTTGCAAGAATCTCAGTGGGAGCCATCAAGGCAGTCTGGTAACCGTTGTCGAGTGCGATGAGTGCCGCAAGCAAAGCCACAAGGGTTTTCCCGCTGCCAACATCCCCCTGCAGCAAACGGTTCATCTGCCTGCCCGATTTCATGTCAGCACGTAGCTCCTTTACAACCCGTTTTTGCGCCCCCGTTAGCTCAAAATGGAGCTCCTCTTTGTAAAACCTGTTGAAGTACTCGCCCACTTTAGAAAAACGAAACCCTTGAATCTTTTTGTAACGGTTGTGTTTTAACGACAGCAAATGGAGCTGAATCAGCAACAACTCTTCGTATTTTAGCCGCAAACGGGCTTGGTTCATTTGTTCTGCTGAAGAGGGGAAGTGTATCCAACGGATCGCATCGTTGAGCTTGACGAGTTTCAGCTTGTTCCGGATATCAGAGGGCATTGCATCTGTAAGCCGGTATTGGGGATGCTGCATGATGTTTTTCATCACCTTGGCCATACCCCGGCTGTCGAGACCTTTTGTCTTCATCTTTTCCGTTGTATTGTACAACGGCTGAAATTTATCACGGGGCGAGGCTTTGTATTCGCTGAGCAACTCCATTTCAGGGTGTGGCAATGTGAACCGGTTGCCAAAACTACCTGTTCTGCCAAATACGACATACTCCTGGCCGGTTGCCAGCTTTTCTGTGATCCATCGTACCCCTTGAAACCACACCAGTTCAATGGAGCCTGTTTGGTCGCCAAGCAGTACCGTTAGCCTCGTTTTTCTTTTGTCACCATGAGTTTGCATTCCGAGGATCCTACCGGTAAGCTGTACATATACACCCTCTTCATGTATCTCGCTGATTTTGTGGAATTGAGAGCGGTCGATATACCTGT
This sequence comes from Lentimicrobiaceae bacterium, assembly GCA_007119395.1. Taxonomy (GTDB): domain Bacteria; phylum Bacteroidota; class Bacteroidia; order Bacteroidales; family SKPS01; genus SKPS01. Next base: position 24,008 of record SKPS01000289.1, on the reverse strand, counting down.
ATGGGAAGTAGTACAACATGTCACCTACGGCGGTAATATTGAGCTCCTTGTTCAGAATGTCTGCCCTGGCCGGACCGACACCTTTCACATATTCAATAGGATGAGACATGAATCGTACACTCATAAGGGGAGATGTTTGCTGCGGATAAAAGTACAAAAAAAGCCATCTGGCAACGCAGATGGCTTTAAAAAGCTGTTCGTTTTCCTTTTAGTACTCCCAGAGATCCATCTCATAGGTCTGGAACTCTCTCTTGATCCTATCCGATTCAAGCAGTGCATCAAGACCTAACTTGTACTCGCTGATGTAGCGATCATATACGTTGTCGGTTTTAATGATTCTACTGCTGAAGAATCGTTTGAAAAAGATGTCTTCAAAGGTCAATCTTTGGGTATCGTTGAACCTGTTAAAGACTTCGGTTTGCACGAACAGTGGTCGTGCATGCGGGAAGTATATCCAGAACAGGAGCTCCATTCCCTGGAATATCCTCTCTCCTGTTTGATCATCAGTGGTGTAGCGTTCTCTCAGCGGAGCAAGCCCTATGATTCTTTTTTCGAGCACGGAGTGTTTATTGTCAAACACCCAATCTTCCACGATCCAGTAAAACATTACATCTGCCGGGTCGAAGGTTCTGGCTGTTGGCACCACGATGTCGAAATCGGGATCGTCCGGATCCGGGATGGTCATCCACAGCGTGTCTTCCAGGGAACCCCTGATCTCCTCTGCTGTGAGTGGCGTTCTGAAATCTTCATCGGCGTATGCGGTAAGGGTTCCTTCATCCATTACCGCTTCCCAGATGGCTGACATAAGGCTTTTACGATGTCTGATTGGCCTAGCAGGGTAGTAGAGGGGGTGGTTTATTTTCTCCCTCAGGTCTATCTCCTGCCATACCCTTTTGGCCCACATCACATCCGCTTCGCGCAGGTGTGGGTAGGCGATGGGGTTTCGATTCATTGCATTGCTTAAGTGCTCTTCACCGGGGTTGTTGTCCTCGGCTTTTGCCCATGCCCTGAGATGGATCGGCGGTGCATCAAGCACCTGAGCACTTACAGAGGCTGTGATAAACAATGCCAAGAACAAGGATGCAAATAACGCTTTCATAACTGATAATTTTTATTCAGGCTTAGTTGATACGCAGGATGACACTACCAAGGTTACGGTTTTGGCCATCCGGGCCACGAGCCATGATGTTTTCAATAAATATACGTTGCCCACGAGTGGCTGCCTGCACTCTTGCCAGTGCAGCCCCATCGAGCCTGTCACCCCTTTGTGCCAGCGTGGTAAGAACTCCACTACGCTCAGCCATTACAAAGTTGAATGAGACCACCTGGAAACGTACCCCCTGGAACACAAAGTCACCCATGTCGGCCGCCGCCCTTGGGTTGGCTGCAATACGTGCTTTGTCAATGGCACCACCGGTTACCCCGGCAAAAGTAGCCACAGGTGTGGGTACTGCACGAATACGGAAGTCTGACGTTCCCATGGTACGGGACTGCCCGGTTGCCGGATCTGTTACGCTCACCGTAACCCGGGCCTCACGACCCGATCCCGGCTCCACTTCGTAGGTGCCAGCGCCAGTTGCCCTGATGGTGTGCCCACCACTGATACTTACCCGGACGTCTCTGTGAGAATAACCGGGAACAGATACCGAAACAGGATTCTTAAGCCCTCGGTAAAACACGTTCATATTGGTGGCAGCCACTGTTGCTGTAGGACGGAACACGGTGTACTGTGTCTCAAATGGATAGGGCCGCTCCTCCTGCTGGATGGGATCAAAAACGTAGATTTGTCCACTTACAGTTTGCGGACCCTCTGCACCGGCAGGCTGACTCCAGATAATTCTGCCTGAATCACCTTCTACTTCTGTTCCATTGATGGTAGCCCTGATGGGGGCTTTTGTGTCAAAGGCCGCCACAAACATGGTTGCCTCAAAATTACTCCCCTGTGGAATCATCCTGGATTGAGGCACTACCGCAGCCTCAATGGCATCAAAGGTGAAATCGAAGCGTGAAATGTTGTTCATTAACTGAGTCAAAATATCGGCCTCAGCATTCAACACGTCAGAAATCATCCTGTTAAAAATCACAGGGTGCGCTGCCAACACAGTGTAGTAGAAAGTATTGAACTCCCAGGGCATCTCCCTGCCGTAATGCTTGTTTACTGCATCAGGATAATCCAAAGCCAGATCAATTTGCTGGTCTTCATCCAATAAATTGAGCATGTCTTCACGGTATTGATATATCCTCTCTTTAAGCTGACGAGCTCTTCCGTTGGGGATCTCTTCCATTCTGTTCACACCCATTGCGATCATGGGTCGATGGTAGTTGTCAAGTTTTCCAACATCCGCCAAATCCACCTCTTGTGCCCGTTGCCAACGCTCGTGTGATCTGTGCGCATTGTTGGGTTCCAAGGTTAAGTTGAATTCCGTATTGGCGATGATGTCTGTATTAAGATCTTCAATATACTGAACCATCTCTTCTGTAAGACGTCTGGCTTCCAGTGCCTTTTCGTAAAATGGTCTTACCCTCTCTTCTTGCTGAGCCAGCTGACGCTCAAACTCAGCCATAAGGGTGTTGTTTTTCACTGCAAATGTTCGGTTGGTATGAACCATCCCTTCGTTCACTGACACAAAAGCGTTGAGAATGTCTTTTGAAACGTTGAGCGCCAGAAGGGCGGTCAACACCAAATAGAGCATCCCAATCATCTTTTGCCGCGGGGTCTCTTTATATCCGGCCATTGATTACTCTGATTTACGTTATACAATTACATTTACCTAATTAGCCACGTACATTCATAGCTGCCAGCATGCCACCATAGACCTGGTTGAGAGCCTGCACGTTCTGTGTCAGTTTGCCAGAGGCTTCCTGATACTGCTTGGCGTTCTCAATGGATCCGTTCAGGTACTCCATGAACTTGCCGATGCCATCCTGCATGGAGGCCGTAGCATCTGCGTTGGCCTGTTGGCTTTGTAACTGTAACTCGTATATGTTGTTCAAGGTTGATAAATTCTTTGCAATACGCTGCAACTGCTCGTTGTAAGCCTTACCATCGATATCACTGAAGTTCATTGATTCAGCTGATTTGGCAATGGTATCAGTTGACTGGCGCAGCACTGATGATGTTTTTTGATATGCATCAGACAGTTCAAGGATTGAAGAGCTGGCTGTTTCAAGGTTGCTAACATAACCTTGTGTAGCAGCAGCAGCATCGGTTACGTTGGCGAGCTTGTTGGCATTTTGTGCCAGGTGCCTCATCCCTTCACCCAAGCTGGCAATCAATTCCGGCTCAATCTTGGCCTCAGACAACATGTTGTCAAGGGCGGCCGTTACTGATTTCGGCTCTTCCTGCTTCTTCCTTACGGCAGGCTTGGCTACATCCTTTGTGTCAACATCATGGTACATTCCGGCAAGCTCAGGATATACCAAACTCCAGTCAGGCTCAACAAAAGGTGGCTCAAAAGCAGAGAAGAAAAAGATAAGTGCCTCCGTACTCAAGCCGATAATCAGCATGATCTCAGCACCGGGGTAGTGGTTGATTTTAAACAGTGCACCGAGAATTACCAATGCGGCACCCCAACCATACAGCTTCGACATGAAGTTTTTGAACTTCTTGGTTCTAACAACATTATCAATAAAACCCATAAGTTAAATAATTAAAAATTAAACAATTAAAAAACTACTAAATATTCAGTTGATCAAACTTTTCTCTCTATTTCTCCAATCCCCGTCTTACAACAACCCCTCTCCAACCAGGTCAACCCGCGGTTGATGTTAGCAGAGTACACTTTTTTATACCATAACATTAACTAATATACAGCTGATGCCCTGGGACCATCTCCTGCCATTCTTCCCAGAAAGGTTTGCACGCACCTGAAGCCAATATAGCTTTTGGCTGTATCCTGGAATTCATAGGTTCGTGTTCCTACGTGTAGATAATAACTGATGTCTTTCCATGAGCCACCTCTGACTACTTTTCTTTTCAGGGCGGGAGGATCATCATCCTTTGCTTCATAAGAGTAGTCCATGTTCAAGTCGTGCCCGAAGGTATATGCTGACTCATCAAAGGCACTGTTTGTCCACTCCGAAACATTACCGGCCATATCATACAAGCCGAAATCGTTGGGGGCGTAGTGTGCCACAATGAGGGTATGCGAACCTCCATCGTCGATGTAGTTGCCTCTGAGAGGTTTGAAGTTTGCTAGGAAACAGCCGTAGTTGTTCCTTGTGTAGGGGCCACCCCACGGGTATGGGCTGTGCGACAGACCCCCTCTCGCTGCCCACTCCCACTCAGATTCGCTCGGCAGACGGAAATCGGCTTCAAAAGGTCTGTCTCTTGACACGAGGTAGGAATCCCTCAACATGGTTCTCCAAATACTGAAAGCACGCGCCTGCATCCAGGTTACACCCACAACCGGATAATGGTCGTATGCAGGATGCCAGAAGTAGTTCCTTGTCCACGGCTCGTTAAAAGAGTAGGTAAAGTCACGTACCCAAGCCAAGGTGTCGGGGTAGACGTTGATGACGTCATCTTTGATAAACACCGAGCGATCTCTCATCCCTTGGTCACGATTTGCCATAGAAGCAGCCGCACGGTAGTCTATCCAATGGTATTTAAAATTGAGTTTCCTTGGGTCAATTTGCTTCATTCTGAAGTAGCGCTCATGCTCTGGGAGAAACATCTCATCCAGAGGATTATAATCATCGTCTCCTACTCCATCCCAGGGAATTTCTTCACCCCAGTTGATCAGGTAATATAGGTTCGCCTGCCCGTACTCTATCACCTCTCCGGTTCTGCGGTCAGCACGATAGTGTTGACCGTAGATGTCTGGCTCGTCCAGTTCACCCAAAATGGTATGGGCAATGGAGTCACGCACCCAGTGCACAAACTGCCGATATTCGTTGTTGGTGATCTCGGTCTCATCCATATAGAATGATTGCACGGTTACTGTACGCCCCGGCGCTATGTGCGAATAGGGAACGTCCTGGTCACTGTTGCCCATGGTGTAACTTCCCATCGGGATAAACAGCATACCGAATGGCCTCTGCTCATGGTATTCAGGCCTGTTCTGTACACCAATCAGCTGCCCCTGTCCGGTGTTCCGGCAACTGTAGATCAAAGAGATAAGCGCCAGCAGCAGTAGCAGCTTTTTCATCTTAAGCATTGTTCTTTTCAGCATATCTAAGGGTTTTTTATCTTCTGTTGTTTAACGGCAAATATAGATTATTGTTACGATTCAGCAAAGTTTATTGTTAAAGTGTTGGCAAATAACGCACATCGGAGTAACCGGTGGGCTCCCGCTCTATTATAATGCGGAAACAATAGTTGGCAAAAAGCTCGTGCGAACCACTGCTTCTACCACCACCACCAAGCCTTGAAGTGGTGATATCATAAGCATATCCCAGCTTCAGGCGATCAAGGTTGTTGGCTTCAAAAGGGTATCCACCAACCATCAGCGCAATCGCATCACGCGCTCGGTACGACAAACCACCCCATACTTTGTTGTTGTAAATACCTAATGCGTTGATATCCATCTGGGTAGATCCCATGTCGGATTTGATCAGCACATTGGGATTGATAACCCAGTTGGTTCCGGGTAATTCATGGTAGTAACCACCAGTGAGGTAATAGTGTCTTTGCAAGGCGTAGGGTGGTGCATCAATTGCAACGGCACTAAAATCATCTTCAAGGATTTGTGCAACTGAAAAGCCCACATAGTATTGTTCTGAAACTGCATAATACACCCCAAATGAAAGATCGGTCAACATGTCTGTCTCTTTGCCTCCCTGGATTATTGGATCACCTTCGTCAATGGGGACGAATTGGCTAAAATCAATGGTTTTGTTCAGGAACCCAACACTTGCTCCGACTGACATTCTCCCGAGGCCAACGTTGAACTTGTAGGCGTAACTGAGGCGAGCCTGCAGGTTCTCTTCATAGCCGATCTTGTCAGTGAGAAGCTGAATGCCAATGCCACTGTTGATGTTGCGCCCGAACAAACGGTTTACCGGTGCGTCAAGTGTGAACAAATTGGTTTGCGGGAACACATTGTTTTCCCCATCGGTAAAACCTACCCATTGCTGTCTGGCGAGAATATTCACGCAGATTGCCTCGCGAACACCGGTGAAAGCCGGGTTGAACGAAAGACGATTAAACATAAACTGGGTAAACTGAGGCTCCTGCTGTGCCGAAGAGGCAAGAGTGAGACTCAATATCAATAGGGTGAACAGATGTTTTAACTTGACCATGACGGGTAGAGGTTTTACTTATGCGGTGCTAAATTAGTTAATTTTATTTAAAAAACGCTTTAGTATGAACTTCATTACGTAAAAAATTGTTGTGGGGGCCAAAATTAATATATTTTTTTGATATACCTATTGTTAAGGCAGTATTTTTTTGTTGCATAAAACACGTCTTATCAATGCAATAGACTTCCGTTGCACCCTGATGCCGTAGCTATCAAGTTGTTACCGGGTGTTATTTAGAATCTGTCTAAATAGCGAGGTTACATAAAAACTCAACTTTTTTTACACAAAAATCACATCAATTTCTGGTACACCTGCCACCATCTGTCAGGAATTTCGTTCTGGAGAGCGGTTTGGTAATCCTTGTATGCGCATGGTACAAAGTAGTGCCTTTCGTAGGCTTCGGGGCTTTCATGTCTGCAGGGCACCTTCATCCACCAGCGGTCGCTTTTTTTGCTTTTAAGGAATTCGATCTCGTGCTCGTGGTCTTCGATGGTGACCATATACCTGACAAAGTGTTTGTCTTCAGGTGATTCTCCTTTGGCCGGCAGATCATTTGTTCTGTAAGCAAATCCTTCGAGCAGGTACCAGATCATTTGCGCAATGAGTCCGGCCGTTTGCTTTCTGGGGTCGAAAGCGGGACTGTACTCATATATTCCGATCGAAGAGAGTTTGTCACTTCTTCCTGCGTATCGCATAATCTGGCAGATCTCCTCTCCATAGAAACCGTTGGGTGAGGGTCTGGCATTGCCCGGGGCCTCTGCCATTCTGATGGCTGCCATATCTACGGAGATGATATCGGCATTTCTGATCAGGGGTTCACATGTTTCGAGGTTGTCACGGATCACCCCGATACGGTATGCATCAAACAGAAGATTCTTCAACAGGTTCACGGCGTCTTGGTCAATGTAATATGACTGGTAACCAATGTTGGTGTAGTTAAAAAGGTAGTTTGGCTTATGGAGGATGATTCTGCTGAGGAACGACTGGTTGTCGAGTTCACCTTCGATATCCCCCAGGTCAAACCTTGGGTCGATGGATACCAGGTTTATAATTTGCCCTAGCTTTTGGTATGCTTTGTATTGCCCGAAGGTGAGGTCTTGGCTGCCACCGATCACGATGGGAATGATATCTTGAGAGATGAGATCGGCGAGTACTGTTGCCAGGGCGAAATAGGTGTCTTCCGGGGTATGCCCTCTTTTGAGGTTTCCAAGGTCAACGATACGCGGATGTATGGCCCCTTTGTGCAATGCGTACAGCTCCTCTCTGATCACATCCGGTGCAGAGGCCGATCCACTGTTAATGACGGCATTTCTGTCTTCAGGCACGCCAACCAGCGCCAACTGGTAATTTGAGAGATCGGGGAATGGGCCATCCTGAAAATACCCTTCGATGGTTTCTCCGATCCTGTTTCTGTTTAGTATGTCATCGGGGAGTAGCTCCTCGTTCAGGGGTTGAAGCAAATCTGTAAGTTCCATACCAAACTCTTTCTATTAAGTGGTTACTTGCTTTTCTTTTTGGCGGATGATGCGCGTTTCCCTGTTTTTCCTTTTGCCGGAGTTTCGGCCATAATGGCTTCGCACTCTTCCAGTGTAAGGGTCTCCGGCTTTCGGCTTTTGGGTATCTTGTAGTTTTTTTTCTGATAGGCGATGTAGGGGCCAAAACGGCCATTCATCACAATGAGGCCAGGCTTCTCATCAAATGTTTTGATGATGTTCGATAGATCTTTGGCTCTTTTGGCTTTGATAATTTCGATGGCCCTCTCTTCGGTTATGGTATGAGGGTCATCCTGTTTGGTGAGGGAGTAGAATTTGCTATCGTGACGCACATAGGGTCCAAAACGCCCGATGGCCACCTGCATAGGCTTCCCTTCAAACTCCCCAACAACCCGTGGGAATTCAAACAGAGCCAGGGCTTCTTCCAGTGAAATCTCTTCAATCCGTTGATTCTTCAACAAACCGGCGAATTTCACCTCTTCATCGGTCTCTGTGTCACCGATTTGAGCCATGGGGCCGTACCTGCCTATCTTTACATACACGTTTTTCCCCGATTCCGGATCCTTGCCCAATAGCTTGTCCCCACGAAAGCGCTGCGCTGTGTCATCCGTCTCCTGAATCTTTTGGTGGAACACTTCGTGAAACTCTCCGATCATTTTGTTCCAGGGCTGCTTCCCCTCGGCTATGTCGTCGAACACTTTCTCCACTTCAGCTGTAAAATGGTAATCAATGATATCTGGAAAGTACTGTTCCAGGAACCGGTTCACGAGGGTGCCAAGGTCGGTGGGAATCAGCTTCCCTTTTTCCTGACCTGTTTTCTCTGTTTTCTCTTTTCGAGAGATAGCACCATCGGTCAACTTAATCTCTACGGCCTTGCGTGGCTCACCGGGCTTGTCGCCTTTTACAACATACTCTCTTTTCTGGATAGTGCTGATGGTGGGGGAGTAGGTGCTGGGTCGTCCGATGCCCAGCTCTTCCATCTTTTTCACCAGGCTCGCCTCGGAGTACCGGGGCGGATGTTGCGTGTAACGTTGTTCTGCTATGATGGTTTCATAGTGAAGGCTCTGTCCGTTCTTCATTGGGGGCAACCTCGACGCATCCCCATTCTCCTGTTCATCATCAACAGATTCAATATACACCTTTAAGAAACCATCAAAAACAACCACTTCACCTCTGGCGATAAAATGGGTTTCTTTGTTGCTGACCGAGATATTGATCTGGGTTTTTTCGAGTTCTGCATCACTCATTTGTGATGCGATGGTTCTTTTCCAGATCAGTTCATAGAGGCGTTTTTGGGAAGCATCGCCACTCACCTCCTGTTGATCCAGGTAGGTGGGCCTGATCGCTTCGTGTGCCTCTTGTGCCCCTTTGGCCTTGGTTCTATATTTTCGTGTTTTGATGTATTTGTCCCCATACATGGAACCGATCACCTCTCTGGCCTTGGCAAGCGCCATATCGGAGAGGTTTACACTGTCGGTACGCATATAGGTGATTCTTCCGCTCTCATAGAGTTGTTGGGCCACCATCATAGTTTTAGCTACGGAGAACCCCAACTTTCGGGAAGCTTCTTGTTGCAGGGTACTGGTGGTGAATGGTGGTGCCGGTGAACGCTTGGCCGGTTTCTTCTCTACCGCGACCACCTGAAAGGTGGCATCTTTGCAATGAGAGAGGAACTGGTGTGCCTCCTCCTCCTGATCAAACCGTTTTTGGTATTCGGCTTTCACCGGTATGATGCTTTGCTGAGCGGGATCGAAGAAATGCCCTACCACCCTGAAAGCAGAGCGGGTCACAAAGTTTCTCACCTCCTCTTCACGGTCAACGATTAGCCGTACGGCAACAGACTGCACTCTTCCGGCCGACAAAGCCGGCTTCACTTTTTTCCAGAGCAGTGGCGACAACTCGAATCCGACTAATCGGTCTAAGACACGCCTGGCCTGTTGGGCACGTACCAGATCCATGTCAATCGAACGAGGGTTCTTTACGGCACGTTCAATCGCCGTTTTGGTGATTTCGTGAAAAACAATCCTGCGGGTTTTTTCATCCTTCAATCCCAGTGCCTCAGCCAAATGCCAGGCTATCGCCTCCCCTTCACGGTCTTCATCGGATGCAAGCCAGATCAGCTCAGCACCCTTTGCCAACTTCTTCAACTCCTGAATCACCTTCTGCTTGTCTGACGCAACCTCATAAACCGGCTCAAAACCTCCATCGGTATCTACGCCCAGCCCTTTTTTTGAGAGATCACGCACATGCCCAAAGCTTGACTTCACAACAAAATCCGACCCCAGAAAACGCTCTATGGTCTTTGCTTTGGCAGGTGACTCAACGATTACCAGATTCTTCGCCATGTACTACTCTTGATTGGGTTTAAACTGAATAAAACGGTGCAAAGAAAAAGAAAAATATGCACATGAAGATTTTTGCTGATGTGATGAGGAAGCGATGAGGGTGTGATGAGGATGTTATGTTGTGATGGTTGTTGCTCATGGAAATTCGGTACTTTTGCACCCTGAAAAACTGAACATGAAACTCTTTATAGAAACTTTTGGTTGTCAGATGAATATCTCTGACAGCGAGATTGTTGCTTCAATTCTTGACGGTGAGGGGTATCAGATTTGCGGTACTGCTGCGGAAGCTGATCTGGTGTTTTTGAACACGTGTGCCATACGTGATAATGCTGAGCAGCGTGTGCGCAAGAGACTGCGGGAGCTCTCCGGCTTGAAGCGCAAACAGCCTGGTTTGATGATTGGTGTATTGGGGTGTATGGCAGAGAGGATGAAGGAGCAGTTACTTGAGGAGGAGCTGATGGTTGATCTGATGGCCGGCCCCGACAGTTACCGTGAGCTTCCTGCCATGCTGTTACAGGTTTCATCAGGACAACGTGTTGCCAACGTGATGCTGTCAGAGGCTGAGACATACGAAGACCTTTCTCCTGTTCGTCACCACTCCGATGGTGTATCTGCTTTTGTGTCTATTATGCGTGGATGCCAGAATTTCTGTGCATACTGTGTTGTGCCATACACCCGTGGCAAGGAGCGTAGCCGTGCTCCGGAGAGCATTGTGGAAGAGTGCCGAAAGCTAATGACTGATGGTTACCGGGAGGTGACCCTGCTGGGGCAGAATGTGAACTCTTACCATTGGCAAGGGGATCGCTCACTCAGGTTCCCCGACTTGCTGAAAGAGGTCGCCTCTGCCGTACCCTCCATGAGAATCCGGTTTGCCACTTCACACCCGAAAGATATATCAGATGAATTGATTGCAACCATTGCCAATACGCCCAACGTTTGTCATCACGTTCATTTACCTGCACAGTCGGGCAGCAACAGAATACTGCACTTGATGAATCGCAAATACACGCGAGAATGGTACCTTGGTCGGGTGAAAGCTTTGCGTGAGGCGATGCCTGATGTGGCCATCAGCACGGATCTGATTGCCGGTTTCTGTTCTGAAACGGAAGAGGATCACATGGAGACCCTTTCGTTGATGCGGGAGTGCCATTTTGACTTTGCTTTTATGTTTGCCTATTCAGAGCGCCCCGGCACATCGGCTGCGGAGAAGCTCGCCGATGATGTTCCGACTACTGTAAAGAAGCGGAGACTTAACGAAATCATCACACTGCAGCAGGAGTTGTCATTGGAGAGCAACAAAGCAGACATTGGATTACGGTTCAGTGTGTTGGTGGAGGGTGTTTCGAAGAAATCTGATCAGGCACTGTTTGGCAGAACTCCACAGAACAAGGTGGTGGTTTTCCCTGCCGGCGACTTGAAGGCGGGTGATACGGTAGATGTTGTCATCCATGACTGCACTTCAGCCACATTGCTTGGCAAAACGGTTTAATGAGGTGCTCCGGATTGGCTGGCTGGTGCAGGTTTGTTTTTTATGATCATCACGGTGCCAAACCTGTCGGGAACATGTATGATGTTTTCGGGTATGGTGGTGATAAACTCATCCACTGCCCTACGCAGTCCTTCCCATCGATATGTATAATCGTGTACCATGATTACACCACCCGTTGAGAGTCGTGGGTAGAAATAGTTTAAGCCGGCACTCACCGGAGCGTAGAGGTCAGCATCAATGTTCACCAGTGAGAAAGTGAGGTCACCCAGTCCATCTGTGGTATCAGGAAAATACCCTGCATGGATCTGAATATGCTGGCTGTTCCCCAGCTTTCTCCTGACCAATTCCTCGTCGGTGTCGGCAAAGTCATGCCAGTCATAAGTTGCCGCTTCCCCTGTCTCGTATTTCAGGTCGTCTTTGTGGAACCCTTTGAATGTATCGAAGAGATGAAAAGTTCTGGTGGGTGCCAGGGTGTGCATCAGCCAGGCCGACTCACCTTTGTATACACCCAATTCTGCAAAATCACCCTTGACACACTCTTGTTGTATGCGTTGTATTTGATACCAGATATTGTACACACGCACTTTGTCAGAGGATTTTCTTTCATAGCGTAAAACATCTTCGGGAATATCACCTTTTTCCCGGGCTTTGAGCCAGGGGTCCGGGTGGTAGGGTCGCTGCCTTAACGAGAGCCAAAGGTATTTAACACCCAGCAGAAGCAGCAGCCCTGATGCACCATAGATCAAATACTCAAGCAGTAGGAGTGCACTCATGTTCACACGTTGATTGTTTGGTATGACAAAGTACGGAAAAAAAAACACATGACGCGCATCACATTTCATCATTGGGTTGCCCACTCAGGGTTGTCGACGCATATTAACAACGGGGTGTTGAAAACTCATTTGGCTGAAGCTGCCTGACGGGGTATCCCTTTCTCTATTTTTACGATTCAATTCCGGCCTTTATGACCACCATAGACGACAACGAACACAACGAAGAGAACCAGACCGATGACACCGGGGAGGACACAACTGTTGGCAAGGAGTCTGCTGATTCTGTAACAGGTAGTAAACCGCGGCGCCACAAGGTTCGCTGGCTTACGAATAAGTATGCGATCACCCTGGTGATCTTTATCGTGTTGCTGGTATTTTTTGATGCCAACAATTTCATTTCGCGTTACCGGATTGTACGGGAACTGCGGCAAATGGAGTTGCAGAAGGAGTATTATCAGCAAGAGATTGAACTCAATGAGCGGATCAGTGACCAGCTAACACATGATTTGAAGGAGGTGGAGACCTATGGCAGAGAAAGGTACCTGATGAAGCGGGCTGATGAAGACATCTTTTTGATCATCGACGAGTCGGAGAGGCCGGTTCTTCAGTAAGGGTCTACATCAATCACAAAACGCACTTTGCTGCTACCACTCTTTTTCCGCGCTTCTTCTGTCAATATCTCTATTTTTCGTTTTTCAGCACCCGGGTTTTTGTTTCTTGGGAGTTTGATGAGGATGTGTCTGAGGTATTCGTTTCTGATTTTTGCCACCAACGGGTATTCGGGTCCCAGGACCGGTGCCGCGAGCGCATTTCTGAGCGATGCGGCCAGATCGTGGGCTGCCCCTCCCGCCAACTGGTTGTTTTTTGATTTTACCACAATGCGTATCAACCGCGTAAAGGGAGGGTAACCAAATAACCTCCTCTCTTCGGCTTGTAAACGGTACATCTCTTTATAATGGTTCTGCCGGGCCAGCAACAGCACATCGTGTGTTGGCCTGCTGCTCTGAACCACCACACGCCCCTCATGGGTGTGTCTGCCTGCCCTGCCACTCACCTGGACAATGTGTTGAAAACTCCTTTCGAAAGAACGGAAGTCAGGAAAGTAGATCATGCTGTCGGCATTCATCACGCCTACAACAGATACGTTGCTGAAATCGAGCCCTTTGGTTACCATTTGCGTGCCCACCAGGATATCGGTTTCACGTTGTTCAAACGCATTGATGATCGATTGATAGGCGTCTTTTGTGCGGGTGGTGTCAAAATCCATTCTTTTCACCCGTGCATTGGCAAAAAGCAGCGCGCTCTCTTCTGCAATTTTTTCGGTACCAAAGCCACCTGTGCGGATCTCCTTTGACCCACACTCGGAGCAAGAGGTTGGGAGTGCCGACATATGCCCGCAATAGTGGCATTTGAGCTTATTGATCGACTTGTGATAGGTGAGGGTTACATCGCAATGGGGGCAACCCGGATGCCAGCCGCAGGAGGAGCAAAACAACCTGAGCGAAAACCCCCTTCTGTTTTGAAAGAGTATCACCTGCTTCTTTTGTGCGAGTGCTTCTTTGATGGCATGAACCAGTTGTGGGGTGAAATGTGAGCGCATAGCCTTCTTGCTGATCGCTTCAGATACATTGGCGATTTCTACTTTGGGCATTTGAGCGCTGCCATATCTGACCAGCAGTTCTACCAATTGAAACCTCTTATGGGTGGCGTGGTGATACGACTCAATGGATGGGGTTGCTGAACCCATCACGATTGGGATGTTTCTCAATTTTGCCAGCATCAGCGCACTGTCTCGCGCATGGTATCTGGGCGCAGGCTCGAACTGCTTGAATGAGTGGTCATGCTCTTCATCCACAATGATCAGTCCCGGATTTCTGAAGGGGAGGAAAATGCCCGATCTGGCACATACCACCACCGAGATGTCATCATCGTGACCATTGAAACTGATCAGGTTCTTCCAGAGTTCAGCGCGCTCATGGTCATTGGTACGTGAATGAAACACTTGCACCTTGTGGCCAAAGTATGCCTTCATCCGGTTGATAATCTGGCTGGTGAGTGCTATTTCCGGCAACAGATACAGCACCTGCTGCTTTCGTTTAATGGCCTCATGTATTAACCGGATATAGATTTCTGTTTTGCCGCTGCCGGTGACACCATGCAGCAATACGGGTTTATTATTGGAGAATCCATCCTGAATCTGTTGCAGTGCCTGTTCCTGAGAAGGGCTTAGCTGAAGCTCTTCCGGGTCTTTCTCCTGCGGTTGTTTGTCAAGGCGCGAGGCTTCTTGTGCTGATTCGGTAAAGACCCCTTTGTCGACCAGGGCTGTCAGCGCAGCAGGGGATGCGGAAGCCTCTTTCAACAGACGTTGTCTGAGGATCACAGCAGTACGCTCCGGGAATCCTGTAAGCCGTATCCATGTCATGAGCAGCTCCAGTTGCTTGTAAGCACGCTTTTCCAAGGTATTGAAGAGTTCTTCCAGCGCCTTTTCATCACGGTAAGGCTGTGCAAGATCCACCACCGTAACCCTTTTCGGACGGTACGCCTCAGACATGGTCTCACGGGCTACCACAACTTGTTTCTCTATCAACCCCTGCACCAGATTGATCACCCTGGGATGTCCTGTAATATCGGTGAGCTTCTTCAGGGTGAGCCGGTCGGTGTACTGCAAAGCTTCCACCACCAGAAACTCCTGGTCAGAAAGGGTGGTTTTGTCACCATCGAAATCCGGGTGCAATGCGACTGAGGTTTGGCTTTCCAGGCGCAGCATTGCAGGCAGAGCAGCCTGCATCACCTCTCCAGGAGCGCACAGATAGTACCGTGCGATCCATTCCCAAAACAGAAAATCTTCCTCCTGGATGATAGGCTCCTCATCGGGAATTTCCAAAATCTCTTTGGGGTTGGCAGTGGTATTACATGTTGTGGTGATCTTTCGGATTAATCCGGCCATGATTCTTGTGGGACCGAAAGGCACCACCACCCTTTTCCCGGGACTGGCTTCCGGCATCAGCTCCAACGGTATGGTGTATGTGAACAACCCGGGCAATGGCACCGGCAGCAGCACATCGGCAAAATGTTGTGTCTCCTGCTCCATCATAAAGGGGTTGTTTACAACGACAAGATCGTGGCCATTTCCAGAATATTGGGGTCAATTTGCTGGTGCTCCTTGGCAGCTTTTGCAAACGGTGTGTACACAATTTTTTTGTTCACCTGTCCCACCATGATCCCTTTTTTGCCTGCCAGCAATGCTTTCACCGCCTCGTACCCGAGGGTGCTGGCCAGCACGCGGTCCATGCAGGTGGGAGATCCCCCACGCTGGATATGCCCCAGAATGGTGACCCGGGTGCTGTATTCAGAAAACTGTTCGGTCACCTTGCGGGCCACCTCATAGGCACCACCCTCCTTCTCCCCTTCAGCAACAATGATGATACCCGATGTTTTGCTTTCCCGACGGTTGTACCTGAGCTTGTCGATCAGAGAGTCAATATTGGTTTGTGTTTCAGGGATCAGTATCTCTTCGGCACCGGTAGCAATGCCACTTCTCAGGGCAATAAAACCGGCATCCCTCCCCATCACTTCGATAAAGAAGAGGCTGTTGTGCGATCCGGCCGTGTCGCGGATTTTGTCAACGGCTTCAACTACTGTGTTGATCGCAGTGTCATAACCAATCGTGAAGTCGCTGCCGTATAGATCGTTATCAATGGTTCCGGGCACACCGGCGATGTTGATATCGTATAAACCGGCAAAACGCTCTGCACCCCTGAAGGTACCGTCACCACCTATCACTACCAACGAATCGATGTTGTGTTTTTGTAGCTGACGATACGCTTCCGCTTTCCCTTCGTCGGTGTAGAAACGTTCACTTCTTGCCGACTGCAGGATGGTGCCTCCACGGTGGATGATACGTGCTACCGACCGGTAGTCCATGGGCACCATATCACCATCAATCATCCCTTCATATCCACGGTATATGCCGAAAACATTCAAGCGATAATAAAGAGCCGTTCGTACTACAGCCCTGATGGCAGCATTCATTCCGGGGGCATCACCCCCACTGGTGAGTACACCTATGTTCTTAATCTTCTTCATAACCCATGATATTTCCCCGTTTGACGGGTTGTCCGCAGGACATCTGACAGTCAATCTCAATAGAGCTTGAAAGAGAGCAGTTTGCACTCTAGCTTTCCATTGAATACAGTGTGTTTTGAGCTGGGCTTTAAGCCAATGTGTTTGAGTGAGTCCATGTCGGAGCTCACGATCCAGGCAGTGTATCCCTGAAACTTTTTTTTGAGCGTGTCACCAATGTTGCGGTAAAAGGCCTGCATGTTTTCCTTGATCAAACGTTCGCCATAAGGGGGATTCATTATAATAATTCCATTTGGTTCAGGCGGATCCAGTTGCAAGAAATCCATGTGCTCCAGATGGATGTCTTTGTGCATTCTCAGCAACCGGATGTTCTCTTTGGCAATCTCCAGGTTCCGTTTCGAGACATCGTATCCATAGATGGCGAGTTCCACATCCTTCTGTTCCCGGAAGATGCCTGCTTTACACTTTTTCCATGCCATGGTTTGAAAATCGGGCCATTTCATAAACCCAAAGTGGTTTCTTTTAAACCCCGGTGGGATATTCATCCCCATCAACGCTGCCTCTACAGGGAAGGTGCCCGATCCACACATGGGGTCAATCAGCGGTATTTCCGGTTTCCAACCACTGATTCTGAGAATACCTGCCGCCAACACTTCATTGATCGGAGCTGCCACCGTGCTGATACGGTACCCTCTTTTAAACAGTGCATCACCCGTGCTGTCAAGGTAAACGGTGCAATGGTTTTGTTTGATGGCCAGCAACAGAGTAAAATCGGGGTACTCCTTCTCGATGGAAGGGCGCTTGTTGAAACGGCGGCGAAATTGATCCACAATGGCATCCTTGGCAAGCTGCACAGCATACAAAGGGCTATTGAAAAAATCGGAGCTGATGGTGTTGTCAATTCGGAAAGTTTGATCCACCCCTATGATTTTAAACCAGGGTGTTTTCCCCATACCATCGTATAGTCCCTGTGCATCCGAAATGGTAAACTCATCAACCTTCCTCAAAAACCTTAGCGCCAACCGGCTCCATAAGTTGACTTTATAGGTCAGCTCATGGTTGGCTTTAAAGGTGATGGCCCTGTTTCCGATGACCGGGTCTTTCACCCCCAACTCCACCAGCTCATCGGCCAATGGCTGCTCCAATCCTGCCATGGTCTTGGCTAGCATGGTAAACTCTTGTTCTCTCACTGTGTTCATTAACGTCATATAAATAATTGGCAGCCATTACACTATCTCACTTCTGCCGAAGGTGCAATGTAGGTCGCCTTTTGGCAGCGAAGATACATCAACCTTGTTTAGCCGGGACGAATGACGTGAAATTTCTTGCACTTAATCTCCTGTTTCGTCATCTATCCCCGGTTCTGCAGGGAGGTTTATTCTTTATGCTGCTTTGCGTTGCAGCCATTCCGGATTCCGGCAAAACCAAACCCTCTCGGCCACTAAAGGTTGTGGTGAACGGTTACCTGTAGATCAGGATGGATGCTCTGTGCCACAGGGCAATTGCGAATGGCTGCCTCAATGAGCCTTTTTTGTTTGGTCGTGTAGTTGGTGTGGGGAAACCTGAACCGGAGTACTATTTCACTCACCCTGCGGGGTGAAGAGGCCATGATTTTGGTGGTCTCCATCTCTGTGCCATCAATATCGAAGCCATGTTCCTGCGCTGCAATGCCTATGATGGTCAACATACAACTGCCAAGTGAAGTGGCCAGAAGATCCGTGGGTGAAAAAGCTTCCCCTTTCCCCTTGTTGTCAACAGGAGCATCCGTGATAAGCACAGATCCCGAAGGGAGGTGCCGGGCCGTGGTACGCAGACCCCCTGTGTATTGGGTGTGAATGGTTGTCATGTGGTTGTGTGTTTTGTTTTTGCTGATGTATAGAGTTTTGTTGACAAAAATAGTGAATGTGTTGATGTCTGACGCTTTGAAATGTGTTATTTTCGTCAAGACGATGTTGATTCAGGTTGTGGTATGAAGAATAGCCCGCTTTGGGGAACATAATCTGATGACATAAAGAGGCAAATATGGCATACCGTATCGTACTTCGGCGTATGGGTCGCAAAGGTTTTGTTGGTCTGGCAGCCGGAACCATCCTCGTGGTGGTTGCCGTATTGCTCTTTTCATATTTGGGGCGGTGTGGAGCCTCCCGTGATGCGTTGCCCACAGTACCGCTGCCGGATGTAGAGGGGGTATGGGCCGATTCTGTGTTTTCAGAGATGACGGCTGAGGAGAAAATACTTCAGTTGCTGATGGAGGCTGTGCCAGTAAGGGAGCTTCAAGCCAGTGCTCTCTTTTCAGGTGAGGGAGCCGGCAACCTGCTTGTGGAGCACGATTCTTTAAGGTTTTATGCAGAGCTGACGAAGCGTTACCCAGATACCTTGATCCCCCCTGTTGCATTTGGCTCACCCATTGGAACCCCGATCGGCTTACCGATGATGCTCCCCTTGGCACACTTGCTGCAAGTGGGGTGCGATTCATTGATCACACGCTACCTTATACATTACCTGGATCAGCATAGTGGCTGTGGTTTGAACGCAGTGCTTTACCCCCTTTGGATTGACCGTTTGCACACTGTTTCATTGCCTGACACTTTGCTGCTTATCCGGCAGGCAAAGTGGCTGAATCAGTTCGTTGACCTGGCGCTCGAAAGGGGTGTAATACCTGTATTTGAACTACCGAAGGCACTAATGGAAGATGGTGCGCCAGACCGGCTTTCTGATACGCTGCTGGAGCCGTTTTGGGCGCGGCTGATCTCCCCATCACTGCCCGCATTGAGAGTATCCGACGAAGCAATAGGTGAGGCCCAAGAGATCTCCTTGCGCGAAATGATTATGGCACGTTTTGGGTTTCATGGCTTGCTCTTCACCTCCGGCATAGCCAACTCTGCCGAAAGGATTGTGCAAAACCTGATGGCGGGTGCAGATTTTTCAACCGTTGGTGCCATCACCCCGCCTGATCTGAAAAAGCTGGTGCAGCGATACCAGCGAGAGCGCCCTTTCAGCAATGCTGTAGATCTGGCCGTATGGCGTATCTTGCTATATAAAGAGTGGTTGTTACACCATGATGGGCATCATGTTGACATCACAGAGGATCATTTTTCACGCGCCCGATTAATGGAGTTCCATCTGGCGTTGAACAGGGCAGCGGTTGTCAGACTTCACGACTCTGCTGAACTGTTGCCTTTGCGTGACCGGTCGGTTCAAAACCTGATGGTGCTTCACCTGCCGGCAGGCACAAACCAAGAAGAGCTTACAGGCACCTTGCGCTATTTTGTCAACTTCACCACCCGAAGGTACGCGGAAGGGAGGCCATTGGTTCCAGGACAGGGCGCCACCAATGTGGTGGTTCTTCATGGTGATCACTGGCCTGATGAAGAGAGTCTGTCTGCTGTGATGAAGCTTCCCGGTACAGTGGTTGTTCATGCCGGCAATGTTGAGCAACTGGCTCTCCTTGGGCAACAATCTGTTGTGCTCCACCTGCCCGATTCGGAGGCACCCCGCATCTGGAGCCAGGTAGCCAACATACTGTATGGGGGGCTGGTGGCTGGAGGCGTTGTGCCGTACGACCTCTCCCCGGAGCTGAAAGGGGGGATGGGGCAACCCGTTGCACCGGTCATCAGACTGAATTATACCATACCGGAAGCCCTGGGATGGCCTTCCGCGATGTTTCGCAACGTCGACTCTATCATTGGAGAGGCAATCAGAAACGGGGCTTTCCCCGGATGCCAGGTGTTTGTCGCAAAGGGAGGCCACGTGGTTTGGCATCGTTCGTACGGAGAAACAGACTACACTTCAGGCGATCCTGTGAACTGGCAGCACCTCTATGATGTGGCATCCGTAACCAAGGTGGCGGCTACAACGCTTGCCATGATGAAGATGACCGAAGAGGGGAAGATGCACCTGGACCACCCACTGGGGCGCTATTTCAGACGCATCCCTGCTCCGGGTATTACCCTTTTTGCCGATACCCTTGCGATGATGGCACCCGCGAGAAACCATGTGTTTAATATCCCGCTGCGGCACCTGCTGACCCATCGTTCCGGATTACCGGCCGCATTGCCCATTCAGCCTTTCCTTACAACCGGTACCAGAGCCGGAGGGAGAAGCCGCTTCATCGAAATGTATTCAACCACAAGAGTGCATGACAGTGCTGATGTTTCTGTGGCGCGAAACCTGTACATGTATCGCCATTACCTTGATACTTTATGGGCCAGAACCGTTGCCATGGTTCCGGATCGTCAGCCGGGATACCGCTACAGCGACGCCAACATGGTGCTTCTACATATGGCCATTGACAGCACCAATGGTATCCCTTTCGACAGATACCTTGAGATGAGTTTTTATGCCCCCCTGGGGTTGAGACATTCTGCTTTTAATCCGCTGGATCGTTTCAGTGATCAGCAGGTCGTTCCAACGGCAATGGATCTTCGGTGGCGGCGTCAGCTGGTACATGGAACGGTGCATGACCCAACGGCTGCGCTGCTGGGGGGTGTTGCCGGCAATGCCGGTTTGTTCAGCAATGCTAATGACCTGGGGATAATTGGGCAGATGTTGTTGAACGGAGGTGCGTATGGAGGAGTCAGGCTGCTTGATGCTGAAACTATTGCGCAATTTGCTACCCGGCAGGGTGGTGGGCGACGGGGCCTCGGCTTTGACATGCCTGCATCCGATAGCCGACAGATAGCCAGCTCGGCTTCACCCAATACGTTTGGCCACCTGGGGTTTACAGGTACTTGCTTCTGGGTTGACCCGGACCATGAAATCGTGTTTGTCTTCCTTTCAAACAGAATTCATCCCAATGTAGAGAATCGCAAGATCAATTTTTTCAGGGTGCGGGAACAGGTTCATCAGGCAGTGTATGAGGTGATGTTTGCCGCAGAACACTCAAGGGGTGTGAAGGATCATCGTGAGCCCGATTCTCAGCCCTGATGGCATCCTCATCTCGTCGATATGGTATAAGGCAATAAAATAGTCTACATCGGTTCTGAGCGTGACGAAACGGAATGACGGATAGGTGAATGCAAACCCAAGGAAAGCGTGCAACCCATTGCCGTTGTGGTAAAACAGGCCCGGAACAGGTTGGTTGTTGATATTGTGCACCACGGTCTCTTTTCTGTTCATCCCTCCGTAACCAAGTCCTCCACCGGCAAATAGCCTGGGGTTTTCATCGGCCAGGGGCCTGTAACCTGCCACTTCAAAATGGTACACATCAATATCACCAAAGAAAAAGCGCCCCCTTAATTCAACCATCCAATCATTGCTATGCCAAACAGACATCACATTGAATCCGGGGAAAACAATCTGATCAACTTCCGAAGAGACGATAAAACCGGTTGCCGGCCCAATGCCAAAACCGGGTCTGTGGGTAGGGTTGGTGCCAACTGCTGTGTCTTGTGCCGAAAGAGGGGAACCCGTGACAGACAACAGCAGCAAGAATATCACACAGCTTGCAAAAAGCCGTGCTTTACGGCGATCACAATGCAATGTGTGCCGTTGAGGATTTCTGTTCAATGGGTTGGCCAAGCAATTCATTGACTACAAATATATAGAAAAGAGATGATTGGGCAACACTTTGTCACCCATTATCTGCTTTGGCCATACTCCATAAGGTATGCCTTGAGAAAAGGGTCCAGGTCGCCATCCATTACGGCTGTAACATTGCCGGTTTCCTGACCTGTTCGCAGGTCTTTCACCATCTTATAAGGGTGCATAACGTATGACCTGATCTGAGAGCCCCATTCGATCTTCTTTTTGTTGCCTTCGATGGCAGTTTGTGCCTCTTTTTTCTTTCTTAGCTCAATTTCATACAACTGAGAACGAAGCATTTGTATTGCTTTTTCTCTGTTTTGGATCTGAGAGCGTGTTTCCTGACATTCAACCACAATTCCTGAGGGAGCGTGCCTCAACCTGACTGCCGTCTCCAGTTTATTTACGTTTTGCCCACCGGGGCCGGAGCTTCTGAACGTGTCCCATGAGAGGTCTGAGGCGTTGATTTCAATTTGAATGTTCTCGTCTACAACAGGGTAAGCGTAAACGGAGGCAAAGGAGGTGTGGCGTTTGTTGGCTGAGTCAAAAGGGGAAAGCCTCACCAGCCGGTGCACTCCGTTCTCACCCTTGAGATTGCCAAAAGCATATTCGCCGTCGAACTCTATGGTTACCTGCTTCACACCGGCCACCTCTCCATCCTGCTTGTCAACAATGGAGGTTTTAATCTGGTGTCGTTCACCCCAGCGCAGGTACATACGCATCAACATCTCAGCCCAGTCCTGACTTTCCGTACCGCCGGCACCCGAATTGATCTGGAGCATAGCCGGAAGCCGGTCTTCCTCAGCCGATAACATATTCAGGAATTCCAGGTCTTCGATCTGCTTTTTGCATTTGCCAAAATGCGCTTCCAGCTCATCATCAGTAGCTTCTCCTGCTTCGTGAAACTCCATCAACACTTCAAGATCATCCCAGGTGCTCATCGCTTTACGGTATGCATCGACCCACTTTCGCAAAGGCTTGATTTTTCGCATGACCGCTTCTGCCTCCGTGGGGTCATCCCAAAACCCGGGAGCCTGTGATTCGGCCTCCAGCGCTTTTATCTCTTCCGCTTTTTTGTCAATGTCAAAGATACCTCCTCAAGGCCAACAGCCTCTCATAGTAATCTTTTCTGAATTCAATAATGCTCATTACGCTCTTATTTCATTATTTGTTGAATCATTCTTTGTACCAGATCGGGTTCATACCCTCGTCCATAAGCCCATTTTCCCAACCGGTGCTTCTTCTCCTGAACTGTCTTTCCTGAACTGTCCAGGCTGTGCCATTTTTTTCTCAGTAGCTCTTCAAGGCAGCTAAGGTACTCCTCTTCATCAATTTCGTCGAGTGCAGTATCAATATGACCGCTTTGGTTCATGAGTTGTCTCAGGGCCATGGCGATCCGTATGCGTCCCCACCCATTGTTTCTGAACTTGCCTCTCGCATAAGCGCGGGCAAAACGTTCGTCATTAATGAATCCTTCTTTGATAAGGTGCCGGATCACATCTTCAACCAAAGTGTGTGGCAACCCCATTTTGCTTAGATACGTTCTGAGTTGCTGCGAGCATCGCTCCTGAAAGGCACAATACTTTTCAGCTTTCCGGCGGGCTGCTTCGGCATCGGGTGTTGGGGCACTGCTCATCTCAAACCCATCTGTTGTCACTTGCCACTAAAGGTTGATCTCTTCGTTTCTGCGGTCGAAGAAATGGTATTCCATAAAGTGGTATCCGTTATCAGGCACAAGATGAACCCATCGTTTGTATTTTCTGAACCACTTTACCCTTAGAGAGATAAGCCCTTTGGTAAGGTAGGCGTAAATAAAGGGGTGCACCGCCAGTTTCAGATGCTTTGCGTTCTGCTCCTGCACCAGGTAACGAATATGTTTTTCAATTTCATCGATCAGCACAATGCTTGCTTTGACCTCTCCCGATCCACTGCAAACAGGACATTTTTCAACGGTCTTTATCGCCATCTCCTGTCTTACCCTTTGCCGGGTAATCTGAATCAGACCGAATCGTGTAGGTGGAAGCACAGTGTGCTTGGCTTTGTCGTTTTTCATTGCCTT
>SKPS01000116.1 GCA_007119395.1 Lentimicrobiaceae bacterium | reverse complement strand
TGTATGTCAGTGGTGCCGACGGCATTAAAACACCATTCTGGATTACAACCGGGCGTGATGACCTGATCAGGTACTGGGTGAAAAACGAACGCAACGACTCCATCACCCTTTGGGTGGGGAACCCGTCCCATTCCCATATCCGTCTTGTGCTGGAAGATGCTGTGAGGGTGAGAAGACCCGAAACAATTGGCATTGATGACATCCCCATTAGCAGTGCCAGGCCCGAATCAGACCTCTTAAAAATAAAACCCATAGCAGAGATCCCTTCCGCATGGAACTACGGATTTGTAAGCTCCCTCTCGTTAAGCCAAAACCACCTTTCCAATTGGTCGAAAGGTGGAACCAGTTCGTTTTCCGGACTAATAGATTTTCTTTCCAGAGCCAATTATGTAAATAAAAAGACCAAGGTCAACTGGCAAACAACAGGGCGGTTGCGGTATGGCACCATCCGCACGAAAGAGAGAGGCTTTCAAAGCCAGACCGATATCGTGGAAGTGAACTCACAGTATAATCGCGTATACAGAGAGAAACTTGATTTCAGTGCGGTGCTTTACTTTAAAACGCAGGTGGCCAAAGGGTACAGCGCGAACAATGATTCAATTCCTATCTCGAAATTCCTTAATCCGGGCACCTTTACGGTTGGTGTGGGAGCTGAATACAAACCCTCAAGAAACACTCGTATCAACTTCTCACCTCTCTCTTACAGAAACACCTTTGTATTGGATACCGCCAATATCAACCAGAAAGCACATGGTGTAGAGGATGACCAAAGATCCAGGCAAGAATTTGGTGGGCAGCTTGTTGTGAGGAGCACCATGACCCTCATGGAAGACCTTCGGATGACCCATGCCATCAGACTGTTCAGTAATTACCTTGACAAACCGCAGAATATCGATATAGATTGGGAGATGAGTCTGGAAAAGCAGATCAACTGGTATTTCACCATTCGGTTAAACCTACATGTGATTTATGATGATGACATAATGTTTGCTATTCTCGATAAAAATGATGAGCCTGTATTATGGCCTGATGGCACACCCAAAAAAGGGCCACGAACACAGTTAAACCAATTTCTCGGACTCACCTTGTCGTTTCGGCTGTAATAAGGTTTACTTTTCAGGGGGGCTCAGGTTAAGGGTACCCCCTTTGCCGGGCATGCGCAGTGCCTGATTCAATGAGTGTATCCGTAACAACACATCGTCGTCTTTATCATGATGGGCCATCGCTTTTTGCAGCCATTCGTTGGCAGAACGGAAGGCCGCTGTTGATCTCTCTTTCTCTGCATCCACCATACTCCTTACAGTGAGCGTTCTGGCTGCACCTTCAATCGCCACTCCTTTGTTGTAGTAACACATGGCGATGAGCACCGGCAATCGGGCGTTGTCCTGATCCATCTCGTAGGCTTTACCATAAGCCGATATCGCCTCAGCATAGGCTCCCGTTCTCTGCAATATCAAACCGCGGGTGTAATGGTACACCGCGGTGGTGGTGTCTGACTGAGCAGCAGCTTCCAACAACCTGGATGCACTATCGGCCTCGTGTGTTCTGTAGAGTAAATCAGCAAGCAATAGAACCAAGGTTTCATCAAACGAAAACATGGCGATGCCCTCGTTGAGCACGTTCTTGGCTGCCAGGGTGTCTTCCAAATGCAGGTGCACCACAGAGAGCATGTGTGTTGCGTTGTTTTTGTATTGAAGCTGATGAAGTGTTTCTAAATGGTGTTGAGCACGTTGCCAGTTGCGTGCCATATAGGCTGCCATCGCGGCGTTGTATCGTAAAGTGGTGTCAACCTTTGCAGAGAGAATCGGGCTGGATGCAACTGTGATGGCTTGCTCAAAGGCCTTCAAAGAAGCACTGTATCGCCTCGCTTTGAAATGCTCTTCACCAAGCTGTTGAAAATCATTGGCCAACAAAATATAACGCGGAACCAAAGAGCGCTCCATACGCCCCTCCCGGTCAAGAGATAACCCCTTCTCATATGATTCCCATGCTAAATACAAAGGGTCAGAATACAGCCTCAACAGCGCATTGTTGTTCTTCGACTTGCCCTCACGGTATGACGTTTGTGCCAAAATGCCCTGTGCATACCACAGCCGTGGCCACTCCTTCGACGCCTCATCCTCCATCAACTCCTCAATCATCTCCTTCGCATCACGATATTTTTCGGTCTCAATCAAATGAAATACTGCCAGTAAACGCCGCTTCTCAAACTGTGGCAAACGCTCAACCAATGAACATCCCATAAACAACCACGAAAACAGCAGTACAACCCCTGCCGCTCTCAGGGTCATAAACAACCAGCTATGTATAGTATTTCTTGACATTTCCGAGACAGCAAAGATACACCGAAAAAAGCAAATAAGCCCAACGTGTAATGTGCTGCCCTGCAACAGAACCAGCCAACGGGTTGTCTATTGCAAATACATCCTTATCTTTGCAAGGTATTTACGAACATTTGACATTATCTGGATCGTCTCTCATACTTGGTCATATCGTAACCACATATACCCGGGATGCGACTTACAGGGCAATGTATGCAAGCACTCTTTGATTGCGAATCGCAGTATGTCACTAAAAAACAATAACAGATGAAACGAACAATGTGGTGTATGGTGGCTGTAAGCCTCCTTTTTTTTGCAGGATGCAGTAACCAAACAACAGAGCTGGGACTGAGGCTCAAAACCGGAGAGTATTACTATCAAACCATGCATTCTGTTTCTGAAATTGAACAGAGTTACATGGGGCAGCGCCTGGCCATGACAGCACGTATATCCGGCGAATTGGTATTTCTTGTTACAGCTGAAAACAGCGGTGTATATGACATGGATATTTCATACAATCAACTCTCTTTGGAGATGGAGATGCCTATGGGGGCTGTAACCTATAGCTCTGAAAATCCACAACCTGACGATATCATGTCGATGCTGCTGGCCGATATCAGCAACAAAACCTTTCAAATCACCATGGATCAATCGGGCAAGGTGCTTTCTGTCAGTGGGCTGGAGCAGATGTGGGACAATGCCATTGACCGTTTCCCGGAGCTGGACGAAGAGCAACAGGCTCAGATCATAGCACAACTGGAGGATGCGTATGGTGAGGAGGCCTTTATCAGAAACCTAGAACTCTCAACCGCCATCTATCCCCCATCGAAAACCAGTGTCTCAAAAAGAGACCGATGGAATGTTTCATTTGTTCTAGGGAATGACATTCCGGCAACAGTGGAAACAGAATATCGGCTGACTCAGGTGAAGGATGATGAGATCGTTATAGAGGGTAAAGGGGTGATTATTACACCCGGAGACCGGGTTTTCCCCGGTGCCGAGGGGATGCGTATGCGCTATGATCTCGAAGGCTCTATGCAGTCTGAAATAAGGATCAACGCCACCACCGGATGGGTTACCCAAGCCACCATTGAACAAACAATCAGTGGCGATGTGATGATCAGTGATGAAGAAGTGCCTGAAGAGATGCCCATTGCCATGTCGGTAACAAACAATATTAGTATAAGGGGTAAGTAACCTCTTGTGGTAGCGATTCAAATGGTGTATGGTTTTTTCCCCTTTCAAGACATGTATAAACCAAAAGAATTCAAGGGCATACTATAGCCGGGCATCCGTTTTTGTGCTGCTGTGTTGGATGTGCTGTATGCCTCTGTTCCTGTTGTCACAGTCTGTGGTGATCAACGAGATGATGTCGGCCAACAGTGGTTTTTTGATGGATGAAGACGGCGATGCCCCCGACTGGATAGAGTTGTATAACCCTGGTAGCCATGCGATCCATTTGGACGGCTACTATATATCAGACAAGATTGACAACCTGACTCGTTGGGCCTTTCCTGACACTACCCTGGCGGCTGGCGGGTTCATGGTACTCTTTGCTTCCGGGAAAGACCGTGCCGTGCCAGGTGAGGAACTGCACACCAACTTCAGCGTCAAATCTGCAGGCGAAGACCTATTCCTGACGCACCAGGGGATGATAGTCCATTACATGCCTGCCGTACCATTGAATGTCAACACCAGTTACGGAATGCAACCTGACGGGGAACACCCCTTCGTGGTGTTCAGCCAACCCACTCCGGGTGCATCAAACAACAATGCCCCTGAAGCAGCATCCATTGCCTTTGATATCGCTGGTGGAATCTATTCCGACCCTTTCGAAGTTACGATCACCTCTTCAGCGCCTGATGTGCTGGTGTTTTATACCACCAACGGCAACACGCCTGACCCGCAAACAGCCATGCTGTATCAGGGCCCTTTGATGCTGGGCAGGGATTTGTATTCGTCAGACACCATCAGTCAGATCCAGGTCACCACTGATGAACTCTATAACCCCCCTGATCCGGATCAGGTGCCCAGAGCCATCACCCTGCGTGCTGCCGCATTCGATTCTCTGAACAACAGGCTCTCTCCCGTAGAGACCAATACCTATTTCATCGAAAGCCTCGATAACCGGCACTACGGATTGCCTCTACTTTCAATCTGTGCCGATCACGAAGACCTGTTTGACTTCGAAAGGGGGATTTTTGTACCCGGTGTTCACTGGAACCATCATTGGCCCGATTGGTCAGGCAACTACTATGAAAGAGGGCGTGAGTGGGAACGTGCTGTCTCATTGGAGTTTTACGAACCCGGTGCCGGTGGTTTTAAACAAGATGCCGGTCTCAGGATACATGGTGGGCATACCCGGCGCCTGCCACAGAAACCTCTCAGACTGTATGCCCGAAATGCCTACGGAAACAATGCTTTTAATTACCCTCTCTTCGGCAAAGATGGCCTGAAAGAGTACCAACGGTTTGCCATGAAGCCATTTTTCGCCTCCTGGAGCCCGGCAGGCTTCGAAGACCACCTGTCAAACTCCCTCGTCGTCAACAACCTGGAAGCCGACGCAATCAGGTCACGTCCGGTGATTCTCTACATCAATGGCGAATACTGGGGCATCTACTTTATCCATGAACGGATCGATACCCGCTTGCTCGAAGCCAGAAGCGGAGTCGATGCCGATAGCATCGACATCGTGAGCAACTGGTATGGCATCACGCAGGCTGGTTCCGCTTCAAACTTCCATGCCCTGTATAATTATGTTAAAAACAACGACCTCTCACAACCCCACGTGTACGACACAGTTTCCCAATGGATTGATATCGACAATTTTATCGACTACCTTATCTTTCAAATCTATTCGGCAAACTATGACTGGCCGGCCAACAACATGAAGTGCTGGAGGCCCCAACGAGATGGTGCCAAATGGAGATGGATCTTTTTTGATGGAGATGCCGGTTTTCAAAATAAAACATTTGATGCCTATACACATGCTACTGATACCGGAATGAACCACTGGCCAACCAACGAAAGATCCACCCTCTTCTTTCGTAAACTACTCGAAAACGACCTCTTTTTTCAAAAGTTTTTTCTAAGACTGGAGCACCTGCTCAAGCACCCCTTTAGCCCGCAGTCTGCCAATACTGTATTGGATGAGACCATAGACCTGATCTACCATGAAATCGAAACACAAATGCATCGGTTTGGTCAACCGGAAAGCTATCAACAATGGATTGAACAGGTGATCACGATACGATCCTTCCTAAACAACAGAAACTGTGTTCTCAGAGAGCACACGAAGGAGATGTTCAGCCTGGTACTCAAAATACCTGAATGCATTGAATGGGAAAATCAACCTCCCGATGTGATGGTGTACCCTAACCCCCATGCAGGAACGTTTAACGTTTGGTTTAAATCCTCAAGACATGAGAGGGCCATTATGACCATCCACAATGTTACCGGGCAATTGCTTTATACCAGAGAGGTGTTTTTGCACCAAGGGCAGAACAGCTTTCGTGTTGAAGGAGACCATTTGCCTGAAGGAGTGCTCCTCTTTACTCTCACCACAAACAGTTCGGTACGTACCAAGAAAATGCTCTGCAGTAGACAACCGTATCCCTTTTAGGATGAAAAGGGATTACAACAGTAGTTATCTTTGCTGATAATATATCGGGTGTATGTATGCCAACGATTAATTCATTATTTTTGCCATGATGTATCAGGCCAAAAAAGAGCGTGTCAGAAGAGATGTGACGTGGAGGTGGCTACTGCTGATTCTGTGTCTAGGTCTATGCCTGTGTCTGTGTTTGATCACCCCGGCCGTTTCTTCTCAAGCGGTGGTGATCAATGAGATGATGTCGGCTAACAGTGGGTTTTTATTAGATGAAGATGGAGATGATTCAGACTGGATAGAGCTGTACAACCCTGGAAATCAACCCATCAATCTGCAAGGTTACTATCTGTCAGACAAGTTAGATAACCTTACCCGATGGGCTTTTCCAGATACAACCCTGGCGGCCGGAGAATACATGTTGATCTTTGCCTCCGGCAAGGATCGGTCAGTGCCCGGTCAGGAGCTGCATACCAATTTCAGCATCAATTCCGATGGGGAGGATCTTGTCATCACCCACCAGGGGATGATCGTCTGTCATATGCCGGCTGTCTCTTTAACGGTGAATACCAGTTACGGGATGTATCCCGATGGAGAATACCCTTTTGTGGTGTTCAGTCACCCCACTCCGGGCGCCTCTAACAACGGGGGAGGGGTGGCTGCCACAGTAACCTTCAGTACCACCGGAGGAATCTTTCAAAACCCCTTCGAAATCAGCCTCGGCAGCTCCTTGCCTGATACCAGAATCTTCTATACCACCAACGGCAATACCCCCGACCCACTGACCGCACACCTGTACCAAC
The DNA here is from genome assembly GCA_007119395.1 of Lentimicrobiaceae bacterium. GTDB lineage: Bacteria > Bacteroidota > Bacteroidia > Bacteroidales > SKPS01 > SKPS01. The sequence goes on along the minus strand of SKPS01000116.1, from coordinate 2,148 downwards.
AACCACTGTTCCTGGACCAGAATCTCTTCACCGACAGCAACATCAACCAAATACAAGTTACAACAGACGAACGTCACAACCCTCCCAACCCGGAGGATGTACTGAAAGCGGTCACCCTCCGTGCTGCTGCCTTCGACAACCAGAACCGTATGGTGTCAGCCGTGGAAACCAATACCTACTTCATCGAAACGTTGGGGAATAACCACCATGGGCTGCCCGTTCTCTCCATCTGTACAGAACATGATGGTCTGTTCAACTACTATAACGGCATCTACGTTACCGGTGTACATTGGGACCCCAACGAACCCGACTGGTCGGGGAACTTTCTGCAACGAGGCAGAGATTGGGAACGGGTAGCCTCTTTGGAGTTTTATCCCCCGGATAACAAAGGGTTTAAACAAACAGTCGGGCTCCGGGTCCATGGACAGGGGTCCAGACGACTGCCCCAGAAACCCCTCAGGCTCTACGCCAGAAGTGACTACGGCGAGTCTTATTTCAATTACCCATTCTTTGGAGATGAAGGGTTGGAGAAATACAAACGGTTTGTGATCAAACCCTTCTCCGCCTCCTGGAGCCCCGCCGGATTCGAAGACTACCTCTCAAATGCCCTGGCCACCAAACTCAAATGTGACGACATCGTATCCACTCCCGTAATACTCTACCTCAACGGCGAATACTGGGGAATCTACTTCTTGCACGAACGTATTGATGAACGACTGATGGTCGCCAAGTTTGACGCTGTACCAGATAGTATTGACATGATCGAAAACTGGAGCATATACCCCATGCTTGGGTCAAGTACCGACTTTATCGCACTCTATGACTTCATCGAAAACAATGACCTTACCATTCCCCATAACTACAACCATGTGATCGAACAAATTGACGTTGACAACTACATCGACTATCTTATCTTTCAAAACTACATAGGGAATTACGATTGGCCTGCCAACAACATGAGGTGCTGGAAACACCAACGGGAAGGGAGCAAGTGGAGGTGGATTTTTGTTGATGGTGATGCTGGTTTTCAAAATGTGAACTTCGATGCTTTCAGACACAATTCCAACACAGGAGAGGACCACTGGTCCAATGACCCGAAAGCAACACTTTTTTTCAGGAAACTGATGAAAAACGAATCGTTTAAAAAGCGGTTTTTCAATCGGATGGAGTATCTGCTGAACCATCACCTGAACTACCAAACAGGCAGCTATTACCTGAATAAGGTGGTCAATCAAATCTACCATGACATCCCCAATCAAATGTTGCGTTTTGGGATACCCGAAACCTTCGGGGAATGGTCAGAACAGGTGATGAGTATCCGTGATTTTCTGAAACAACGAATGTGTGTCTTGGCAGAGCACGCTAAGGAGAGATATTCCGTTCAGATGGCGTTGCCATCATGTGATGGGGATGAGGTGAAGATCAGTAATCTATTGGTTTACCCTAACCCACACAGGGGGCAGTTTGGCCTCAGCCTTACATCCACAGAAGCTTCAAAAGCAACCGTCATCATTACCAATGTGATCGGGCAGCAACTTTTCCACAAAGAGGCAATGCTGATGGAAGGGTTAAACAATTTCCGGATTGATGAACCTTCCCTCCCCGAAGGGGTGCTGATCCTGACAGTGATCACCGGCAATACAGTGGCCTCCTGCAAAATGCTGTGCTTCAGAGAGCCATAACATCAAGGAATGTTTTCTCGAAAGGTGATCAGACTCTCTTCTTCTCCGATCTTTTCCGCAAATGATCTTTTGTATTCACAAACAAAGAGGCTGCCAATGCAGCAAAAAACAGGATGGCTGTGAGCATATCGGCAAAGTGGGCACTCACGGTAACGCCGGCAACTCTTCTGAAAAGATACTGAACATAGGAGCTTTCATGGGGTGAGATTGACAGCGTTTCCAACACCTGCCAGTGCCAGTCGGTAAGGAAGCAATAGCCCATGCCGTAGAAAATACCCAGTCCGAACCATGAAGCAGCCGTAATGAGCAGCAGTGCAAGGTTCCACTTTCTTGTGATGCGAAAGATCCATCCAAACAGGTTGAAAACGATCACTACGCTATGGAACACAAGAAAAAACCAGTCGAGTAGATGCCAGAAGAACATAGCTGTTATATGTTTGTAGCCTTTTTCAGGTTCTTTTATTCG
>SKPS01000345.1 GCA_007119395.1 Lentimicrobiaceae bacterium | reverse complement strand
TGAATTTACACACCTCCATACAGGTGCCACACCCAATACACTTCTGCTCGATGATAAAATAGGGCTCTCTGGGATTGCCAATAATGGCATTGACGGGGCATCTTTTCGCACAGGCCGTACACCCTGTGCACGCATCCACATCAATATAAAAGCTTTGCAGGTCAGTGCATACACCGGCCCTGCATTTCCTCTCGAAAATATGCTCCTCGTACTCCTCCCTGAACAGCCGGATGGTTGACAGTACGGTATCGGGTGCCGTCTGCCCCAAACCACACAACGAGGTGTCACGGATCACTTCAGCAAGGCTCTCCAGGGTCATTACCCCTTTGAAACGCTCAAGAGGCTCGTGCGAAAGCCCCTGTTCCGGACGGTGACTGATGGCATCCAGAATTTCCAGCATCCGCTGTGATCCCTCCCTGCACGGTATGCATTTGCCACAACTCTCTTTGCTGATGAAGTGGATGAAGTAGCGGGCTACATCTACCATACAGTTCTCTTCGTCCATGGCAATAAAACCACCCGATCCCATAAAGATGCCCTCTTGCCTGAACACATCGTAATCGAGCAACAAATCGAGTGACTCATCGCCCAGGCATTTCCCCGCCGGGCCTCCCACCTGCAACGCTTTAAAACGCTTGTTGTTGCGAATGCCACCTCCAATGCCCTCGGTGATGGATCGCAAGGTGGTACCAAATGGAACCTCCAGCAAGCCCTGGTTGTTCAGCTTGCCGGTGAGAGAAAGGATTTTGGTCCCCGGACTCTCGGCAGTGCCCACCTCACGGTACCACATAGGTCCAAACTGAATGATATCCGGAACGTTGAAGAGGGTTTCCACATTGTTTACCACCGTAGGCTTTCCAAACAGCCCCCGCTCTGCGGGATAGGGTGGCTTGTGCCTGGGGATCGCTCTCTTCCCCTCCAGGTTGTTAATCAAAGCGGTCTCTTCACCACAAATATAGGCGCCGGCACTCCGGATTACCTCGATACGCAGATTGTAGCCGCTGTCGAAAATATTCTCTCCGAGCAAGCCATACTCTTCAGCCTGCTGTAAGGCGTGATTGATAATATCGGAAGAGTAGGTATCAGAGGCATTTACATATACAAACGCTTTGTTGGCCCCTATTGCATAGGCGGCAATGGCCATCCCTTCAATCACTTTGTGGGGCTCCCTTTCAAGAAGCGCTTTGTCAGTGAAGGCACCCGGATCACTCTCATCAGCATTGCAGATCAAAAACTTCTTATCTGAGCTGGTGGCATTCGCCAACTGCCATTTGGCGGCTGTATGGAAACCGGCACCACCACGTCCACGTAAGCCTGCCTGCTCCACTATGTCTATGATATCAACGGCGGTGTAGTTAGAGATGGCCTTGATGAAAGCACGATACCCTTCATGGGCAATATACTCATCAATGGATCCCGGATCGGTCAGGCCAAAATGTCGGATTAACCGGCGAACCTGCCCGGCGAACCAGGGAACCTTGTGAACATAGGTAACATTGTCCCACGGCTCATGCATCGGGTGCTCATATTGCCACAACACATAGTCCATAGGGATGTTGTTGTTGATCATGGCATCCAGGATCAGCGGCACAAGATCGGGAGTTACAGGGCCAAAAGAGACCCTGGCTTTGCCCGGGAGCTGCACATCCACAAAGGGCTCATGTTGCTGAAACCCTTTCCCGCTACACGACTTCAGGTCGATGTCGAGGTTGTGATCTTTGATATAGGTGATGATGGCTTCTTTGGTGGCTTCTGAGCCGGCAACCCGGGCCGGCCGACTTTCAGAGACAAAGATAACAGGTCGCAACACCCTGTCGTGCCTGATCTCGGCAAGGGTTTCCTGCTCTTGTTTCGGCAGGCGCCCAGGAGGCTGGGTGAGTACCCGGCGCAACAGTTCCCGGTTCATCAATATATTAGTCATGATGCTCCCCCTTTCCTAATCCTTGTAAGATAAACTGCTTTACTGATTTCGCATCAACATTGGTGAAAATCTGCTGGTTGACCTGCATAATCGGACCGGCATTACAGGCTCCCTGACATTCACAGTTTTTAACCACAATCTTCAGCCGTTGCTTCTGTGCCAACAACTGCGAAACTTTTTCTGCCTCACGGGAAACCTTTCCGGAACCTTGCATGTGGCATGAGGTGCCATTGCAAATTCTGACCGTTTCACCCAACACCGGACTGAAGCTGAAGTAATCGTAAAATGTTGCAATACCATACACCTTCGTGGCAGGAATGCCAAAGTATTCACCAATCGCCGCAATTGCCTCCTCACTCATATACCCGTTGGTGTCCTGTACCATCTGCATGCATGGAATCAGGTCTTCACGGTGTTGCCGACGAAAATTCGACAGCAAATCCGCAATGCCCGGTACCTCTGTGTGATCTCTCGTTTTGTCCACTCTGTATGCGTTTGTTCATTACTGTTGTTCTGCTCTCCTGCTCAACTTCTGATCCCATTACCCCACTTATATGCCTCCTCTGTTTGACCAACATGAACCATCTCATCAAGGGATTCATTGTTGGTCAACAAAGATATAAAAATTCTTGTTACAAAAATAACAGTGTTAAAAAAATAACAGTGTGATGATTGTCGGCAACTATTTATTATCTTTGCAGCGAATACACCAATAGCACTATTTGTTTTGACAAAGATAAGAATATGCCTTGGCAGCTCCTGTTTTTCAAGGGGCAACAAGCAGTACGTTAAGCTGGTTAAAGAGTACATTGAAACACACCAGCTTGAAGCTTCTGTTGACTTTCGTGGAGGGCATTGTTTTGGCACCTGCCATCGGGGGCCCGTGATTGAAATTGGAGATGTAATCCATGAGAAACTAACAGAGCAAACTTTGATGAACTTATTGGATGAAACCTTCCATAAGTCGGGTAAATAACCAACGCTGATTGATATGACTGAACCACTCTTTAAGATTGATGCCGGGAAATGCACTCTCTGTTACACTTGTATCAGAATATGCCCGGTGAAAGCAATCATGGTGAAGCATAACCGATCATTTGCTGAGATTGACGACAACCGCTGTGTTGGGTGTGGCAACTGCTTGGACGTGTGCCCTGAAGAGGCCATCTCTTTTATGAATTCAACCGAACGGGTGGGACAGCTCCTGGAGAGCAACAACAAGGTGGCAGCCATCGTTGACCCAAGCATCTCAGGTGAGTTTGATGACATCACCGACTACCGGAAGTTTGTAAAAATGATTCGGGAGTTGGGGTTCGAATATGTATTGGAGGTGTCGTTTGGCGTAGATATCATTGCCAAACACTACAAAAAGTTGATTGAAGATTTCAAAGGGAAGTATTACCTCTTCTCGAACTGTCCGGCGGTGGTAATGCATGTTGAAAAATACAACCCTGACCTGTTAAAGAATCTGGCGCCTTTGGTAACCGGCATGACGGTGAGTGCCCGTGTTGCACGTGCCCGTTACGGTGAAGACCTGAAGGTTGTGGCGATCTCACCCTGCATTGCAGCCAAAAGGGAAGCGGTGAGATACGATGATGATGGCAGGGTGGATGAGCTGATCACCTTCAGGGAGCTACGGGAGATGTTTGCAGAAAGAAACATTGAGGAGAGCAAGCTGGAGTACAGCGATTTTGACCCTCCTTTGGGTGCTGCCGGAGCTCTCTACCCTGTAAGTGAAGGGATTGTTCAGGCAGCCAAACTGAGTGAAGACCTCCTCGAAGGGCATATTATTACCACAGAAGGAGCCAGCAATATCAGTGCAGCAATAGACGAATTTGAACACCAGATTGAAGAGATTGAAAAGCATTTCAATCTGTTTTACTGTGAAGGTTGCCTGATGGGACCCGGCACCACGCCCGATAAAAAGAAATTCCTCCGTCGGACCCTTGTGACCAACTACGCCAAAAAGCGTGATAAAACCTTCGACAAGAAGGAGTGGCAGGCGCAGATGAACAAGTTCAGTCAGATCTCATGCGCAGCCCGTTTTAAGGTGGATGACCAGCGGATGGAGGAGCCTTCTGAGGAGAAGATTGCTGAAATCATGCGCAACATCGGCAAAGGGGATGGGAAGGGGATGAAGGGGTGTTCTGCCTGCGGTTACCCTTCTTGTCGTGAATTTGCCAAAGCGGTAGCCAAAGGGCTTGCCAAGACCGAAATGTGTCAAACACATAACGTGCGGAACCAACAAGAATACATCAAATCACTCCGACTCACCAACGAGAAGCTGGCGCAAACGCGCAAAGCGCTGGAAGAGTCTGAGCAGGCAGCACAAAAAGAGAAGGAAACGGCCATGGAGGCTATGGAGACCACCAAAGCGATGCTGCAAAAGATACCTACAGGTATCTTGCTGGTGAATGACCAGTTAAAGATCATTCAGGCAAACCAAACCTTTATCAGGTTGCTGGGCGATGAGGTGACAGAGATCAACGAAATCATACCCGGACTGGCTGGTGCTGACTTGAAGACTTTGGTTCCCTACAACTTTTACAACTTCTTCTCCTATGTACTAGAGCACGACGAAAGCGTTATCAACCGGGATGTGCACTATGGTGACAAAATGTACAACCTGTCGGTTTTCAGCATCAGGAAACACAAAGTGGTAGGTGCTGTGGTGCGAGACATGCACTCACCTGAGGTGCGTGGTGATGAGGTGATTCACCGCCTTACGGAAGCCATCGATGAGAACCTCAGAATGGTTCAGCAAATTGGCTTTTTGCTCGGGGAGGGTGCATCAAAAACTGAGCAGATGCTCAACTCGGTCATCGAAGCGTTTAATACGGCACAAGGGAAGTCAAATGAGTGAAGATTACTATATCGAGGTTAAATACGCACAAAAGAACCACCATTCATCCCGTATTTGTGGCGATGTATTCTTTTCACGTCAGATACAGGAAGAGGGGCGTGTGATTGTGGTGCTTTCGGATGGTATGGGGCACGGTGTAAAGGCCAATGTGCTGGCAACACTCACAGCAACCATGGCCTTGAACTTCACCGCAGAACACAAAGAGCACCATAAGATCGCCGAGATCGTCATGAACACTTTGCCGGTTTGCAGCATACGGCAGATCAGTTACGCAACATTTACGATACTGGATATTGAGAAACAGGGTGAAACAAAAATCCTTGAGTTTGACAATCCCGCCATGGTTTTTCTGAGAGAGGGACGTATTAAAGATCCTGACTGGGAAGAGATTGAGCTTGAATCGGGTCAGCACATGGGCAAACGCTTGCGCACTTGTACGATCACGCCACAAAAAGGTGATCGCCTGGTGTTCTGCTCCGATGGTGTAACACAGTCGGGTATGGGCAGTGATGAGTTGCCTTTTGGCTGGGGCGAAGAGGGGTTGAAAGAGTTTGTACAAACCACGGTTGACAATGAGCCCGACATTGATGCGCACCGCCTTGCCATACGGGTGGTGAATGCTGCCAATAAGCACGACAACTACCATCCACACGACGACGTCTCGTGCGTCTCTGTCTACTTCCGTGAACCACGTAAACTGCTGTACTGTACCGGCCCGCCTTATGAGGAGGAGAAGGACACAGAGCTGGGTGATGCGGTAAGAGGTTTCAGCGGACGAAAGATCGTGTCGGGTGCCACCACGGGTGACATCATCGCCAGGGAACTGGGTGTAGAGATCAAAGATGGCTTTGAATTTACCGACGACGACCTGCCTCCTGTGAGCTATATGGAGGGGATCGACCTCTACACAGAGGGGATCCTCACCCTGGGAAAAGTGGCTTCGCTGTTGCCGGGGTACCTCAACAAGGTGCGCAAAGGGAAAGGGCCTGCCGACCAAGTGATCAAGCTACTGCTCGACAGCGATGAAATCCATTTTATCATCGGCACCCGCGTCAACGTTGCACACCAGGATCCCAACCTGCCCGTTGAACTCGAAATCCGCCGTACCGTGGTGAAACGTATCGCCTCCATCCTTGAAAAAGAGTACCTTAAACGTGTAGTGATCCGGTATATTTAATGTAACGGTGCCGGATCAGTTGTTATTCAATCTGCGTAGCTACCCGCTATGCAACGGAGGGTCTGTAACCATTGCGCCGGTATAGCCAGGATAAAAAAAGCCGGGAGAATTCCCATCCTCCCGGCGCACACTATGAGTTGTTAACCTAAACTATTACAGTCATTTAAACCACTAAAGTACACCCATATCCATCATGCTGTTGGCCACTTTAAGGAATCCGGCAATGTTTGCACCTTTGGGGTAGTTCACAAAACCGTCTTCATCTTTTCCGTATTCAACACATGCGTTATGGATGTTGACCATAATTTCTTTCAGTCTCATATCCACCTCTTCGCGAGACCAGCTCAGCTTGAGCGTATTTTGAGACATTTCGAGCCCTGAGGTAGCCACACCACCGGCATTGGCTGCCTTTCCGGGACCGTATAATATTTTGTTGGCGAGGAACACCTCAACGGCTTCCGGTGTACATGGCATATTGGCACCTTCGCTTACGCAGATCACACCATTGTTAACCAATGTTTCGGCATCCTCTTTATTCAGTTCATTTTGTGTTGCACATGGCAGTGCGATATCGCATTTCACTTCCCATGGGCGTTTTCCGGGCACAAACTTAGCGCTTGGGAATTCGTACGAGAAGGGCTTTACGATGTCTTCGTTGGTGGCGCGGAGGTCGAGCATATAGTCGATTTTCGGGCCACTGATTCCTTCGGGATCATATACATAACCATCGGGGCCACTGATGGCCACCACTTTTCCACCCAGCTCTGCGGCTTTCTGGGCAGCACCCCAGGCCACATTACCAAAACCGGAAATCACAACAGTTTTCCCTTCGAAAGAGTCACCACGCGTTTTGAGCATCTCCTGGGCAAAATAGACATTGCCATAACCGGTTGCTTCAGGACGAATCAGGGAACCACCCCAGTCTCTTCCTTTTCCGGTGAATACACCCACATGCTCCTGGGTGAGTTTTTTGTACATGCCAAACATGTAACCAATCTCTTTCTTCCCTACACCAATGTCACCGGCAGGCACATCCGTCTCAGGGCCAATGATACGCCACAGCTCCAACATAAACGACTGGCAGAAACGCATGATCTCATGATCAGACTTGCCCTTGGGGTCAAAGTCGGAACCACCTTTGGCACCGCCCATGGGCAGAGTGGTTAAGCTGTTTTTGAAAATCTGCTCAAAACCCAGGAACTTTAAAATACTCAGGTTTACACTGGGGTGAAAACGGATACCACCTTTGTAAGGCCCAATGGCGTTGTTATACTGAACGCGGTAACCACGGTTTACGCGAACTTCACCCTTGTCGGTTACCCACGGCACCTTAAAGGTAAGAACCCGATCGGGCTCAACAATACGATCAATCACTCCAGCAGTATCAAACTGTGGGTTTTCGTTAACGATATCTTCAATTGATTCCAGCACTTCGTGAACAGCCTGCAGGTATTCAACCTCACCCGGATTCCTCTTCTCGAGGTCGTTCATAATCTTTTCTACATTCATTGCATTTTGAGTTTAAAAGGTAATACTAAATGAACACAGTTTCAACGGAACAAAAGTACCTGAAACCGTCGCAACCACAAGCCATTTAATCGTGTAATAATGCCGCAATGCAATTGATATTTGTCAACTGCCCAATTGCGTTCTGTCATAAATATCACAGCATGCATGTAATTCTGAACAATAAAACACTATTTTTGTGCCCGCTGACCTTTTATAATTCGGGGGCGGATATGACAACACAAAGTGGAAACGAAGATCGCGTAACCTATCTGGTAGAGAGTTTGGCTGAGCGGCGCAAAGAGTTGAACTGCATCTACCAGGTCAACGACATATTGCGTGATTCTTCTACACCGTTGGATACTATTTTTCGGAGCATCCTTGAAGTGATTCCAACGGCATGGCGCTATGTTGATATTTGTCGCGCCGCCATTATCTTTGGTGAAGAGGAGCACACCATCACTGCGTTTAAGAAGACCCGAATCAAGCAGTCGGCAGCCATTGTAGTGGATGATGTAAAGGTTGGGGAGTTGCTGGTGTATTACATCCGGCCGGTAACCAATGACAAGGGGATTTTTCTTCCTGAGGAGCAAAAGCTTTTGAACACCATTGCTGAGAAGCTCAGTGATTTTATTTTGCTCAAAAGGTTGAAGGAGGCGTTCAATCAGCAGCAGTCAGAATCGTCAGCGGGTCGGGTGAACGACTTACGGCTCACAGTAGATGATTGGTTGCTGAACCTGGGGTTGTTGCCTGAAGAGGTAGCCAGGGTCACCAAGGTGAAGATTGACTTCAGACGTGGGGAAACCATTTGCAAGCAAGGTGCCATGAACGCCTATGTGATGCTGGTGGCAGAAGGTTTGGCCAAAGCGTACCTTGAAGGGTACCAGGAGAAAGGTCTTAACTTTAAAATTATCCAACCATTTGATTTTGTTGGATTAACCTCGCTTTACGGCACCGATGGATACCGGTTTTCCGTTTCTGCACTCACACCCTGCACCATCTATTTGATCGACCGGGAAGAGTTTCTGAGCATCGCTGCCCAAAACAGCAAGCTGAACAGCTACCTGATGGGTTTCTATTGTGGTTTTGCCGGGCATTTGTACAGCAGGCTCCATTGTATCGCCAATAAACAGGCTCCCGGCAGAGTGGCAGATGTATTGCTCTATCTCTCTGATGAGGTGTTTCATGGCAAAAGGATATCGCCAGTGATCAGTCGGAAAGACATCGCCGAGCTGGCCGGTATGTCAACCGAAAGCGCCGTGAGAATTTTGTCAGAGCTGAAAAACGACGGCATCATCAGCACCGGAAAAGAGGGCATAGAGCTCTTGAAACCCGATCTTATCCGAACCATCTCAATGGCCGGCTAAACCCGCGGCTTCATCACCACCCCCTGTTGCTTCCTTCCATCAATTT
>SKPS01000325.1 GCA_007119395.1 Lentimicrobiaceae bacterium | reverse complement strand
GTTACATCTTTCCCTGCATATATGGCGCGAATCTTAGTGCTCTCTCCGATCTTCACAGTGTCGCTGTCGGCTTCCAGATGGGTAAAATACTCCAGTGAGGAGCCTTGTTTAACGTCGTTGTCATCTTTGTCACATGCCATGGCGAACGCCAGGAAAACAGCAGAGAGGGTGAAAAGTAATATTGATTTATACATGATATGCTTATTTTTGATGATTGCGGTATTCAGGTTGATGTTTTTGGGGTTGTCAATTGTTCAGCAAGCATCTCACCGAAGCTCCCATGGTTTTCTGGGTGTTGTTGAACCGTCCGATTCTCGGCTCTGTGGTGTTGAGGCATCTTCTGTATGCTTGCGTCGTGTTGGTAAAGTGGGTAGTGGAAGTCCATATAAACTCAAAGGTGCCTTCACTCATAAAGAGTCCGCCGTCGTATCTGAGTCCGGTGAGGTTGGCATTGAAGCCGGATGTTCCACCTTGTTTCAGTTGGGTTCCTTCATCGGTTCCGCGCCAGATGTTGCTTAGGTTTGCCACGGCGAGGGGCATGCCAAGTTCTGTTTCCAGTGTGATGATCTCCTGGTCTGTGGGGACATGCCAACCTGGCGGACAGATCCCTTGAGCTCCGGGGGTGGTGGAGTAATTCATCATTTCATCCCACTGGTAAAGAGCACCGTAGGTGTTGCAGCTCACGGTGTCGTTTTCGTAGCAATATTTCTCAATGATACTGTCGTTGCTCATGTTATCAATTCCCTGGATCATAACACCCACATTGAGGTTGCTGCCCATCCAGCATTGGTTGCCGATTTGCACGGTGGGGTATTTTCTGCCGTCACGAGCATCAACGAGGGTATCGCCACAGTTGAACCGCATGATACCTCTGGTGGCAGAGTACACCGGGGGGCATGACCCTGACTCAATACGTGCGCGGTAGTAGGTGAGTTCATTACCGGGGTTGAACAAGATGGTGTCGCTGGTAAAACCTGAAATATCGGTCCAGTTGATGGCATCGGGCGACGATTGCCATTGGATGTTGCCGTGCTTGAAGCCGTCGGCCACGAGCATTGCCGGGTCATTGTTGGTGATCACATGTACGTGTTGAGCATTGGCGGCATGTACCCAGGTCATGACCGCTGCAATGATTAGCAGTGTGGTATTTCTGTGTATCATGGCGCAATAATTTTAAAGTGGTGTGTTGATTCACCGGTAACAGATACCAGCAGCATGGAGCCCGATCTGATGTCAGGGTGCAAGTGCCACGTCCATTGTTTGCCGTTGGCGACATGTTCCGCCAACAGCTGTCCGGTGATGCTTCTGATGGCAACGTGCCATTGGGTGTTAGTACAACGGATGCAACGGATGTTTAATACCCCATAGGTCGCCGGATTGGGGAATACAGAGAACAGCTCTGATGATTCGGCTTCGGCTTGAGGTATGCCTGTTTGTATGGTGATGTGCACCGAGTCAATCGCTGTACAGCCGGCAGAATCTGTTACGGTGAGGACAAAGGTTCTGGTGGTATCAGCCACGAACGTTGGGTTAGGGGTGGTTGAGTCGTTGAGGAGGTGGCCGGGGCTCCATTGGTAGCTGTAAGGGGGTATTCCTCCGATGGCCGCCGGTGTGCCACCCAACTGAAGGGTTGCACCGGTTTCACCCGCTTGCGGAGAACCGGCATCGGCCTGCAACAAATCGGGCTGGTGAACCTGAAACACTACAACGTATTGTGCCCCTGCCGGCAATGCGACAGCCAGCCAGGCACCCAGAAAAAACAGTACAAGATGATTCATGATCAAAGCGAATGAGTTGTCAAAACTATTACATACCTTATCAATCCGTAAAGATAAGAAAAATTATTCGGTCTCCTGTTCAAGCTGATTGAAAAAACTATCTTTGCTGCAAAAGAACCTGCCTTTGGTTATTATCTGGACAGGGAACAGGGGCATTCGAAGCACGCTTGATGTTTTGTGTTTGCGGTACTTGCCAAGAGGCAGGGTGCAGGTTTTTTGCCTGACGATCAGTATAATAAACGAGCATTGCTTCACCTTTCTGAGCAGAAATGTGCGTAGGAAGCTCTCAAACAATATATCAGGATCAACAATGCTGAAAGAGTACTTCAGGTTGGGTCGGCCGGTAAACGCTCTGGCAGGGGTGTCGGCAGTTTTTGTCAGCGCATACGCAGCCGGGCCGCCGTCATGGTGGCCGGTGATTGCAGCCGCGCTGGCAGTGTTGTTAATTACCGTTTCCACCAATGCCTGGAATGATTATCTTGACATTGAGATCGACCGGATCAACAAACCCGGCCGTCCGCTTCCGTCCGGAACAATCAGTCCCAAAGGGGCACTGATCTTTTCAATCGTCGGCTCCGCTTTATCCCTGGTACTGGCCACCTTTATTAACCTGCCTGCCTTTTTGATCGTGCTTGGTTCAAATCTGTTGCTTTACCTCTATTCCTGGAAGTTAAAATGCACGGTTCTGTTGGGAAACGTTACTGTGGCCACGATTATTGGTCTTTGCTTTGTTTTTGGTGGTGTGGCTGCCGGTGCAGTGTCTCCTACCCTGATGCTTGCCGCTACCGTTTTCATGGCCATGATTGGGCGTGAAATTTTAAAAACCATGGCAGACTATCAGGGCGATTTTAGTCAACAGTGCCACACCATTTCCACGGCCTTGGGCAAAAAAACAGCACGCCTCTTTATGATCCTTTTCATGGTCCTGACGGCGGTATTGATGTTGGCTACGTATTTTACAGATCAGTATAAGCCTGTGTATCTGTATCTGGTTGTTCTTTGTCTGTTTCCCGTATTAACCTACATAAGTGTTCAGACCAAAAGTGATACGCCTGCCAAACACCTTGAACAGATGAGTACGATGATGAAATACAGCTTTTTTATCTGGTTTTTAGCAGTAGTGCTTGGCGCCTCTTAACCGATTAGAGAGAGCATGGCCACTACCAATGTAGTGGCAACAGGAACCGTTAGGTCGTCTATTGCTGAAGGGGATAGCAGCTCGATCAAGGTGCCGACGCCGGCGGTTATCAGGGAATAGACAATGACTGTATTGAAGGTTAGCGCATACTGGTTTATCGGGTTAAGCAGCCCGAAATAAGAGAACGTGGCAAAGCAGAGAAGTGATGCCGAAACAAAGAAAGTAAAAGAACCTTCCACCGTTCGCTGTGTGCGTGTATAGCTGATATTTATCTTCATTTTGCCGTACTTTTTACACACTGCTGATGCAATGGTATCGCTGATGATCATGATCAGGATTCCGCAGATCGGAAAATAGAGCCGATCCGGGGCGAAGAGCACAAAAATGGCAATCAGCAGGGTAATTGATACACTGTAGAAGAAGGGTCCTTCGAGACGCCCCGACCGTTCTTCTGCCTCTTCGCCGATCGATTCATAGAGTGCCTTTAGCTGCTTCACCGAACTGTTGCGGGAACTAAAAAAGACCAACACGGTAAGGCTAAGAGCAATGAATACTGCGTGCAGTGGCAAGATGAAAAAGGGTACGATCAGTACAATCAGTCCGGCAAAAAGGTGGACAATCTTTCTGGCTTGAAACTTAGAGATGAGGTTTTTCTTTTGTAGAGAGACCGGAATGGCGATTGACAGCAGTACGTAACCATAAGCGATGCCAACCAGGACCAAATCGTATAAAACGTTTGACAGGGTGTAATCGGCTATGATCATCAAGAGCTTCTGCATTGGCTTGGCATCACTTTTTAATGTATACAATCACAATACCCAAAAGATTAAGTATAGACAAGGGAAAGGGTGTGTAAAAGAGCCACTTATGCTCCGAACGTTTTCTGATACAGAACGATGCTCTCCTGGATGATCTTGTAGGCCTCACTTTTCCCGAGGAAGTTTTCGACCCGTACCTCTTTGTTTTCGAGTTTGGTGTAGTCTTCGAAAAAGCGTTGGATCTCTTTGGTGGTGTGCGGGGGCAGCTGGTCAATGTCTTCGATATGGCTCACAGAGATATCGTCTTTTGCCACAGCGATGATCTTGTCATCGGCCTGTTCGTTGTCGATCATACGCATCACGCCAATCACGCGTGATTCGATGATACAGAGTGGTGGGAAGTCGATTTGTGAGATGATAAGGATATCGAGCGGATCATCATCGTCACAGAAGGTTCTGGGGATAAAGCCATAGTTTCCCGGGTAATGAACGCTGGAGAAGAGTACCCTGTCCAAGCGGAGGAGACCACTCTCTTTGTCGAGTTCATACTTCCCTTTAGACCCTTTGGGGATTTCAACGATGCCTGTAACAATTTCGGGCGCTTTGCGGCCGCTTGAGATGGTGTGCCATGGATTAAACATACGCTTAATGATTTACGTGTGAGAATTGGGTTGAAAAATACGGAGCGGACAGTCTTTGTGTCTGATTCCGCTCCGTTGTATTGAATTCATATTGTGATGTGCCATTAACAGCTAAGCTGGTGCTTTACTCTGTCTGGGTTTGCTATCTTTGCATCAGAGGGCGATGGCAGCGAGCACGAGGGCCACGATCGAAACGAGTTTAAGGAGGATGTTTAGGGAGGGCCCGGAGGTGTCTTTGAGCGGGTCTCCTACGGTATCGCCTACTACAGCTGCTTTGTGAGCATCAGAGCCTTTTCCGTAGGTTTTTCCGTCGTGGGTAAAGCCGCTTTCGATCAGTTTTTTCGCGTTGTCCCATGATCCACCGGCATTGGATTGGAAGATGGCGAGCAGTACACCTGAAACGGTGACACCGGCCAGGAGTCCGCCCAATGCTTCAGCGCCAAGCCACAATCCTGTGATCACGGGGAAGCTCACTGCGAGCAGCCCCGGCAGCACCATGTGTCGTAATGCAGCTTTGGTGGAGATGGTGACACATTTACCGTATTCGGGTGAACCTTCTGCATCATGCATCACTTGTTTGTCCTCTTCACTCCATTCAGGGATGGGGATCTCTTCATTCTTTTTCATCACTGCGAGTGCTTTTTTAAGGGGCTCGATGGTGTTGAACTGGCGTCGTACTTCGTGGATCATTGACATGGCTGCATCGCTTACCGCTTTTATGGTGAGTGCAGAGAAAATGTAGGGTAGCAGGGCACCCACGAAGAGGGTTGAGATCACTACTGCCTCAGACACATCGATAGAGCGTATCCCGGTGGCGGTCATATAGGCTCCGAAGAGGGCCAGTGCAGTGAGGGCAGCTGAACCGATGGCAAACCCTTTACCGATGGCTGCAGTGGTGTTGCCAACAGCATCCAGCTTGTCGGTTTTGTCCCGTACCTCTTTGGGTAGTTCTGACATCTCGGCGATACCGCCGGCGTTGTCGGAGATGGGTCCATAAGCATCCACGGAGAGTTGTATCCCCAGGTTCGAGAGCATGCCTACCGCTGCAATCGCAATACCGTAAAGCCCACTCAGGTTAAACACCACCATAATGGTGATGGCGATGGTGAGAATGGGAACAATGGTAGAGAGCATACCAATGCCAAGGCCTGAGATAATGTTGGTGGCTGATCCGGAAGTTGATTGTTTGGCGATGATCCGAACAGGGAGATAGTTGAGGCCTGTGAAAAACTCTGTGGAGTAACCGATGATCAGTCCGGCAGCCAGTCCGATCATGGATGAGAGGAAGATATTGAAAGAGGTGATCGTTCGTTCGATGCCGCCGTAGAGGTGATCGACAAAAACGATCTCTTTGGGCAGCACATTGGTGATGATGAACCACGAGAAGATCAGCATCACAAAGGCTGCGACGAGCTGTCCAATATTTAGTGCTGTTTGTGGGTTTCCACCCTCTTTCACTTTGATAAAGAAGGTGCCAACGATCGACGCTACGATTCCTGCGGCTGCGAGGAATAAAGGGAGCAATACAGGCGACATGTTGCTGAATGCGTCGGAATAGGTAGCTGTCATCAGTGTGACACCTAGCACCATTGCAGCGATGATGGAGCTCACATAGGATTCAAAGAGGTCGGCACCCATACCGGCCACATCACCCACATTGTCACCCACATTGTCGGCAACGGTAGCGGGGTTCAGCGGATGGTCTTCCGGGATGCCTGATTCAACTTTCCCTACCAGGTCAGCACCTACATCCGCCGCTTTGGTGAAGATACCTCCTCCTACACGGGTAAAGAGAGCAATGGTGGATGCTCCGAAGGAGAAACCGGTGATCACAGCCAATATTTTACGGGTGCTGTCAAGCTCTATACCAAAGATGTGGGAATAGAGAATAAAAAGCGATCCCAAGCCGAGAAGACCAAGGCCTACAACACTCAGTCCCATTACGCTGCCGCCGGTAAAGGCTACTTTCAGCGCCTGGTTAAGGCTGGATCGGGCGGCATGAGCTGTTCTCACATTGGCTTTGGTGGCAATTCGCATACCGATAAACCCCGCCAGGGCAGAACAAGCAGCTCCCATTACAAATGAAAATGCCACCAGGGGCGACGAGGTGGCAGGATCTGCTGAGAATACCAGGAGCAAGGTGATAAAAGCAATAAAAATCGCCAGAATCTTGTACTCGGCCTTGATAAAGGCCATGGCTCCCTCTGAAATAAATGCCGCAATTCGCTTCATCTTGTCGTTGCCCGCATCCTGCCGACTGACCCACACAGAACGCATCCATGTGAAAAACAACGCCACGATCCCTATTACCGGAATGAGGTACACATACAAATTGTTCATAAGCTTTTGACTGGTTTTAATGGGTTGATTTGGAATTCACATTCACAGGTTATTACCTGCAAAATAACAACAATTTTTACAAATAGTTCACGACAAAAGTTACATCCGGTTGTTTATTTATTTATCTTCGTGGTAATAACCTATAAAAACAGACCTTTATGAATTCTTTAACTTACTTTTTATCAGGTGTTTTGGTGTTTTTGCTCCCGCTCTTTGCCGGATCCACTGTAGCCACTGCGGCACACCATGCTTTCTCTTTTCAACCCATTACAGAGCCGTTGTCGACTGACACTGCCGAGCCTGTCTCTCCATGGAAGACCGGCGGCAGGGGTGCTGTCAACTTCAATCAGGTCTCTTTTGTGAACTGGGCAGCCGGTGGTGAGAACTCATACTCGGTTTCCGGACTGGTGCATCTGTATGCCAATCTACGCAAAGGGAAGGCAACCTGGAATAACACCTTTGATATTGGCTATGGGGTGATCAGGCAGGCTGAATTGGGTGCTCGTAAAGCCGACGACAGGGTAGAGCTGATGAGCAAGTTTGGCTACCATGCAATCAACAGATGGTACTACAGCGGTATGGTGAACTTCAGAACCCAGATGGATCAGGGTTTTAACTACTCGCAGGATGAACCACCGTTGCTGATCTCTGACCTGATGTCTCCCGGGTATCTCTTTACGTCGGTGGGGATGGAGTATAAGTCAGAAGACGATAACTTCCATATCCTCATATCACCCTTCACCGGCAAAACCACGTTTGTGTTCAATGACTCACTCTCTGATGCCGGGGCGTTCGGTGTGGAGCCGGGAGATAATGTCAGACAGGAATTTGGTGGCTTCACCAAAGTGTCGTGGAAAAGGGAAGTGTGGACCAATGTACACCTCACCTCAAGGCTCGACCTTTTCTCAAACTACCTCGACAACCCCCAGCGCATTGATGTCAACCTGGAAGTGATTCTGATGATGAAAATCAACCAATACCTGGTGACCACCCTGACCACCAATTTGATCTATGATCACGACATCAAAATTACTGACCGTGACGGCAACACCGGGCCCCGAACTCAGTTTAAAGAGGTGCTGGCCATTGGCTTGTCGTACACTTTTTAGCAAGAAACAACAATGAAATTGGCTAGAAAATAGTTGGCCTATCAGGTGTTACAGATTGATGTTAACCCGATGGGTTTTCGTGGATGTTTGTTCTGCTGATGCAGTGCAGCGGGTTCGCCCCTGATGGTCTGTTTACAGCCGATCCTCCTCTTCCGGGTCGATGGTGAAACCACTCTCCAGGTCTTCGTCATCAAACAGAGAGGTGTCACCAAAGATCTCGTCGGCATCCTCATCGTCATCCAGGTCATCAGGAAAATCAAAGCCGCCGGCCAGGTCATCATCGTCCAGATCATCATCATCAAAATCAATCAGGTCCTCATCATCCAGGTCCAGATCATCCAGGTCATCATCATCGAGATCCATGTCCAGATTGTCAAGCTCCGGGTCGTTGTCTTCTGCCTGATCCATACCCGGGTCAGTGCTACCATCCTCTTCATTCGACATCAGCATGTAAGCGTTGTGCAGATCCCGGTGCCTTACCAACAGCTTAATACCGGATGCATCATCAGAGAAGAAGGAACCGGGGAAATTGAACCCCAGGTCTTTGATCACGCAAGGAATTCCGTTCTCTTCGAGCAAGGCCTTGTGAAACTGGGCAATCAAGGGGTTGCCATAATTGCGAAACAGTACCAGGTTGTTCTCTCTTTCCATGACTTTCTTCCGATTTGTTTTTCTATGTCGGTTTGTACTTCTGATGTTTGCAAATTTCTTAAAAAAGAATCATACCTCAACCACAAAAATTCGCACACAACAAAGAAAGGTGTTTTTCTGATGTGGCTGCTCTCGTTGTTACAGTTGACGTTAATGCTGGTTTAAAATCATCTAGGTTAAAGAATATCAGCGTATAACATTATCTATGTTGGTGCATTGTCAACTTTCTTACCTTTGTGCCGCAAAAAACAGAGCAACAATGATAACATTTTTTCAGGCTGAAGGGTTCCGGGTATTTGCGATTGAGCACATAACGGAGCTTACCGTTTCGGAGGTTGAGCGTTTGAGCTGGCTTTTTGGAGGCGCTGTAAAACAGGATTGTTCCACCTTTCCGGGAACGTTCAAAGGTCCCCGAAAGGAGATGGTAACGCCGTGGAGTACCAACGCCGTTGAGATTACGCAAAACATGGGT
>SKPS01000124.1 GCA_007119395.1 Lentimicrobiaceae bacterium | reverse complement strand
ACTGTTGCATTTCAAAAACCAGCAACTCAAAAAAAAAAGATTTCGCCACTGGACGATCTGCTCTCAACGTGCTTCATTTATTCTGCTATCTTTGCACCTTCACCAGGAAAGATTTTTTATTTATGTTGAAGAAAGAAAGACCACTTATTCTTGTTACCAACGACGACGGTATCCACGCCCCCGGGATTGGGTTTTTGATTTCTGTGGCCTCTGAATTCGGCGATGTGGTTGTGATTGCTCCGGAACAAGGCATGTCGGGGATGAGTCATGCCATCACCATCAAAACCCCTTTGCGTTATAAGCTATTGGCATCCAATGGGGTGCTGATGATGGCGTCGGTTAACGGAACTCCGGTTGATTGTGTAAAGGTGGCTTTACGACGGTTGCTGCAAAAAAAACCCGATCTGCTGCTTTCAGGTGTCAACCATGGCTCCAATGCTTCTGTCAATACCATCTACTCAGGCACGATGGCAGCCGCCTTCGAAGGGGCCATGGCTGGCATCCCATCTGTTGGTTTCAGTCTTGTGGATTATGATCACCAGGCTCCGTTGGAACACCTGAGGCCTTTCCTCAACCAAATCGTTGAAGAGACCATCAGCAAAGGTCTCCCCAAAAACGTCTGCCTTAATGTAAACATCCCCATCTCAAAAAACGCCGATGAGATTAAAGGGATCAAGCTTTGCCGGCAGGCCCTTGGTTACTGGCAGGAAGCTTTCGAAGAACGTCTCGACCCACACAAACAACCCTACTTCTGGATGAGCGGTGAATTTGTATGCCTCGACCAAGGTGAAGATACCGACCTGCAAGCACTGGAAAACCATTATATCAGCCTGGTGCCAATGCATTTCGACTTTACGGCTCACCAACAATTCAACCATTTCACCAACTGGAATACGATAGAGAATCAGAGCGAAACAACCAATCAGCATGAAATTCTTCAAAAAAAATAACATCTACTTCGGGATGGTCATGGGAATCCTTGGCCCACTGGCAGCCTATGCCGTGATCTACTTCCTGAATCATTACGCATCTGAAGCGCTGAATGATGGACGTTCCATCCTGAAAGAGGACACCATACGCATGACCAGTGTATTCCTTAACCTGTTCATCTATCTCCCTTACCTCCACAAAAAAGAGTATGAGATGACGGGCCGTGGTGTCTTGCTGATGACATTTATAGGTGTGATCCTGATCTTTCTCACGATGTTATAGGATGCTTTACCCCTGGCTCCGGTGAGCATCCCCGGGTAAATAAAAGGTTGAACACACATGCACCACACACTGATATCACACGCAACGAAGGCTTTTGTTATGATGAATTCCTTGATACCTTTGAAAAGAGCAAATACATGAAATATTATATCATAGCCGGAGAGACATCCGGTGATTTGCACGGGTCTCATCTGGTCAGGGAGCTTGCTATGACCAGCCCCGGAGCCCGGTTCAGAGGCAACGGCGGGGATCTGATGGCAGCCGAAGGTGTAGAGATTGTGCAACACATCAGAGACCTCGACTTCATGGGCTTCTGGGAGATCCTGGTGAACCTGCGCCGCATCCTCTCGTATTTGAAAAATTGCAAACAAGACATTGCGCAATGGAAGCCGGATGCCATCATTCTGATCGACTACCCGGGCTTCAATCTACGCATGGCTGAATTCGCAAAGAAGATGGGCGTACCGGTGTTTTATTACGTCTCACCTCAGTTGTGGGCATGGAAGCAAGGGCGGATTCGTAAGATCAAAAAATATGTCGACCACATGTTTGTGATCCTGCCATTTGAGAAGGATTTCTATGCACGGTTTCATTATGAGGTGGACTTTGTGGGTCACCCGTTACTGGATGCCATGCCGGCCCTTCCCACCATGGATGGAGACACTTTCAGGGAACAGTATGGATTGGATCAACGACCCATCATTGCACTGTTGCCCGGAAGCAGAAAGCAGGAGATACGTCGTATCCTGCCGGTGATGCTCAGTGTGGTGCCCTTCTTTAACCATGCCTTTCAATTTGTGATCGCCGGAACCAGTGCCGTTCCAAAAGATTTCTACGACAAGATCTCCAGAGGCACTCAAATCCCCGTAGTGGTGGGAGAGACCTATACACTGATGAAGCATGCTGAGGCTGCCCTCATCACCTCCGGCACTGCCACCCTCGAAGCTGCATTGCTTGACCTGCCGCAGGTAGTATGCTATAAAGCCAACCCAATATCCTATTTCATCGCACGAAAACTGGTTCATCTTAACTATATTTCTCTGGTCAATCTTATTCTTGAAAAAGAAGTAGTAAAAGAATTGATACAGAGCGAGATGAATGATACCACCGTCGCTTTTCAGCTCAACGAAATCGTATTTAACAACGAAAAAAGGGAACAAATTTTCAGCGATTACGTAGAACTCAGACGAAAACTTGGCGGGAAAGGTGCCTCGAAACTGGTTGCCGGGCTCATCGTTCGGTATCTCAATCAGGCGTCTCCCTAAAACAATGGGGGCAACCCCCGTTCTTAGGAGAAGAAAAGATGATGTGTATGAGCAGAACATTACTTGGATTTTGGTTAATGCTGTTGACCGGAAACCTTTTCGGTTCAGAGATTTTGGTCAATGTGAATCTGTTTACAGGTTATTCCATTCAGACCCTCGAGATGGAGCAGGCAGAGGGTCGCTATCTGGTTGTGAAGGATGGCAATGAGTTAACCACGTTAGCCCTTGGCACACCCGTTACCTTTCGTATTGCAGGATCGCACATTGAGATGATTGAGGGTGATACAGTGGTTCACCGCGGAAGGGTGTTCCATATCGCCGGGATTGGATTGTACAACAGTTTTTTATTACGTGCAGGCCATCATGAGCAGAGACATTACGACGATCATCTGATTCTGGAAGCCCACGGTGGTGCGATCAGGATGACCAACCATGTGGAGTTGGAAAAATACGTTGCCGGAGTGATTCAGGCTGAGGCGGGTGGCAGCACACGCAATGTGGAGTACTTTATGGTGCAGGCCATGGTATGCCGCACCTATGCTATGCGCTTGATCATGCAGCACGGGGTGCGTCACAGGCTTACCGATGACGTTTCAAACCAGGTCTACAAAGGGAAGCCGGTTACCCCTGAAGTGATTGAGGCGGTGCAACGCACCACAGGCCAAGTGATCCTGCACGACGACAGCAGCCTGATCAATGCAGTATTCCATTCAAACAGTGGCGGGTTTACCATGGCCTCCGAAGATGTGTGGCAGTCGTCACTGCCTTACCTGCGACCGGTGGTGGATACATTTGCCATTGGACAAAGGAACTATACTTGGACACACCGTATGCCCGTGGTTGAATGGGTCAACTACCTGAGCAGTCAGTGGAACTTCCCGATACAGAACGACTCCCTGAAACATCTGGCGCTGAACTATTCACCAGAATCCCGTCAGCGTTACTTCCTTCACAACATACCTCTTACCCATATTCGTCGCGACCTTCGGTTGAAATCGACCTTTTTCGAGATCGAACTTGACCATGATGAGGTGGTCTTCCACGGCCGGGGCTTTGGCCATGGCGTTGGTCTGTCGCAAGAGGGAGGCATCAGAATGGCAGACCTGGGATACTCAGCGTATGAGATCCTGCAGTTTTATTATGCCGGTGTCCATATCCGCTCACTTAACGAATTGCAGCTCATCGCCTCTGTTGAATAGTGGATTAAATAAATAATACCCTTTTACAGCCCTGACATGTAAGGCCACATGGCCACCTTGTTGCAGCCGTTTTTCTGAAATTTTCTCCCCGTTTTTGTCCGTTTTATCCCATTACGGCAAATATCCTTTGAAACACGTGGGGGAATGTCCAATCCTGGTCAAATACCGTTTTTACGTATCACATTGCCGTTTGCTGTTGGCATCCGGCTGTATGATGCTTTCTCTTTCACGCTGCCACATTGGTGGGTGGGTGTGTTGGTGTTGATCTTGCTGATGCTGCTGAGTCTGATCGTATGGCGGGTAGTGCCTGCACCGCATTACCGGCTGCGTTGGCTTACTGGTCTGTTGGTGGTGCTGTTGATGGTCATGGCAGGCTTTTATCGTTTTCAGGTTCATGACCAGTTGTGTGCTGCCGGTCACCGTTGGGTTGATCAGGTGGAGGAAGGGGAGGTGGCATCGGTGCTGGTCCTGGATGAGGCTCCGCAGCGGAAGGCTAGAAGTTATGGTGCCGGATGCAAGGTGACAGGAGTGAAGCAGTCAGATGGTGTGCATGTGTTTCGCAAAGGGATTCCTATGGTGGTTTATTTCCAGCTTGATACGGCTGTGGCCTCCTTGCAAGCCGGTGACACCCTCATAGTTTATGGCAGCTATCGTGCCGTGTCACCACCACAGAATCCTGAAGCATTTGATTTTGGTCGTTACCTTCGGCGACGGGGAGTGCGACATACCGTATGGGTTTGTTCTGACTGTTGGATCCTTTCAGGTAGCGGTGACCACAGTGGTTTACTCCACCAAATGGCACGGGTGAGGGAAAGCATTGTGCAAACCATTCATGAGAGTGACCTGAGCCCTGCCAACAAAGGGTTGGCGCTGGCACTCCTGATCGGAGTAAAAGAGAACCTGGACCCCGAAACCAGTAAAATGTTCGCTTCAGCAGGAGCTGTTCATGTGCTCTGTGTCTCAGGGTTGCATGTAGGCATCATTTACATGATGGTGAGTCTTTTGCTCGGGCCGGTGCGACGTATTCCCGGAGTGGGGAAGGTGATGTTCGTGGTCATGGGCACTTCAGCCATCTGGAGTTATGCCATGGTGACCGGTATGCCACCCAGCGTCAACAGAGCGTCGGTGATGTTTACCTTTATGCTTGTGGGAAACCTGCAGCGCCGAAACCGTGTGCCTGTCAACAGCGTGCTTGCCTCCGCATTCCTTCTGATGCTGAACAACCCCTCGGTGCTGTTTCATGCCGGGTTTCAACTCTCATACCTCGCAGTCTTGGGTATTATCACCCTGCTGCCAACCCTCACCTCCCTGTGGGTGCCACGCTATAAGATACTTCTGCGGATGCGGGACCTGGTCGCCGTGTCACTGGCCGCTCAACTCTTTACCTTCCCTGTGGCGGTTGCACTGTTTAACATCTTCCCCAACTACTTTCTGCTCACCAACCTGCTGGTGATACCCATCACCGGCACAGTGATGTACACCGGTGTGGCATTCCTGCTGCTGGATATTCACTGGATAAAACCGATCACCACGGTAGCTTTCGACTCGTTGCTCTCTTTGATGCAGGGGATGGTGGGATTCGTTGACGCGCTGCCTGGGTCCGTCTCGGAAAACATCACCCTGGGCAATGGGCAGAATTGGCTGCTGCTGGTGGCTGTGGTTACCGCCACCCTGGCCCTGCGCGGTGAGGGGCGAAAGTATGCTCTGGTGGCACTTGCCGCATTGATGGCTTGCTCCTTGATGTCACTCAAAGGCAACTTTCAACGAACCGCGTTGCAGGAGGTGGTGTTCTATCAGGTGAGAAATGGCAGTGTGGCTGACTTCGTTGCAGGGGGTACACTTTTCAGTGTGCACGCCTCCCGTGTAGTTGAGGGCAGAGACCTGGAGTTCGCCACAAGGGGATACCGCCTATGGGCCGGCTCAACTCCCGACGCACCCCAAGATGCAACCATGCTGGTAACCGATTCGATGATTGTGCGTGTAGATCACCCCGCCGGAGCAGTGCTGTTCTGTAATCAATTGCCGGAGACTCAACCGGGTCAATACTACTGCCGGGTAGGAGTGATTGGACCAAACCTGAAAACAGATACCACACTCTTTCAGCGGGTCAAAGCAGAAACCTGGCTGATCGATGGCAGAATGCCACAATGGAAAGCAGCTCAATGGCTTAAAATTGCAGAAGAACAGAATGTTGATGTGTGGTGCACTCGTACCCATGGAAGCTTCAGAATGAAATAGGGGTGGAACCGGAAAAACTTTTCTGCATATCAAATCAGCCTCATACCGCATACCTCGTCAGAAGCATTATCTTTGCACCACAATGAAAAAGGCAGCCAAGAGGATAGAGATAAAGAACAAGAAGGCGCAGTTTGAGTATTTTCTGCTGGATGAGTTTACTGCAGGATTGGTGCTTACTGGGAGTGAAATCAAATCGATCCGTGAGGGCAAAGCGAGCATTGCAGAAGCTTATTGTGCCATTTACCAGGGTGAGGTGTATGTGAAAAACATGCACATCGCTGAATACCGTCATGGTGGTTATGCCAACCATGATCCGAAGCGTGACAGGAAGCTGCTGTTGTCCCGTCGTGAGATCAAACGTCTCACCGTAAAAACGGTGGAGAAGGGGCTCACCATTGTGCCGCTGCTGTTGTTCATCAGTGAGAGCGGTTACGCGAAGTTAAACATCGCCATTGCCAAAGGGAAAAAGTTTTACGACAAGCGCGACAGCATCAAGTCACGTGATATCGAACGTGATGCGAGTCGCCAGTTGTAGACGAGGTGGGGCCACTGTTGCTTGGTGGCGGAGACCCGGGGGTGTTGTCATCATCTTCACGACTGTCATCGTCTTCATCATCATCCATTTCATCTTCAAACGGCATCGGGTCTGAGGAAGGGCCACTTCTACGGCATACCCAAGCCATCAGGATGCCTGATGCCATCCCCGAAAGGTGCCCCTCCCAACTGATGTTACGGTCAGGGAAGAAGCCGGGAAAAACACTCCAGATAAATCCTCCGTATAAAAAAACCACCAGCATGGCAAATGCTTTCAGCTTTCTGCTCCTTCTGAGAATACCACTCATAAGATGAAAGGCCACCAGTCCATACACCAGGCCACTGGCACCGATGTGGTTTGAGCCTTTCTCGCCGATGAACCATAGCATAACACCGGTGATCAGCAAGATCCACAGCATGACACGCCATGACACTTCACGGTAGTAATAAAAGAGCCCGCTGCCCAAAACAAAGAGAGGCAATGTGTTTGACATGATATGGTCGGTGCCGCCGTGCAAAAACGGCATAAACAGCACCCCCGATAAACCGGAAAATTCCCATGGCTGAAGACCAAAACGGAACAGTCCGTTGTCGCCGCTGACCAATACATAGAGGTGTATTGCCCAAGGGAGTATCAGCAGTAGTAGCATGATTACCATGCTGTATATAAATCGTTTATGGGCTATGTCTGTGGGAGAATTCATTGAAATGAGCGTGTTGTCTTTACAAGATGTTTTTCGCAGGTTTTACATGTTGTATTGACAAAGGTACACAATGTTATCCTTTCTGCACAGCGGCACCTATATGATTGACCCCTTGGTGCAGCACGTCGGGAGGTTGAGCAATATTGATACGGATGTATTGGTTCCATTCTGCGCCGAAGTGGGCTCCGGGGATGATGGCGGTTCGGTACTTGTTGTAGAGGTTGATGCCCAGTGTGGTACCCGAATCGATATGTTTCGGGCAACGCGCCCAGATGAAATAGCCCCCCTGGTGCTCCGGTATGACGAAGCCTTCTGCCAGCAAACGTTCTCGGGCGGAGAGGTAGTTGTTTGCAAGCAGCAACCTCACCTCTGTGACATAGGCTTCCACCTCCTCTTTCTTTTCCAAAAACCGCGCTATGGCAGCCTGGAACGGGGCAGGGGAGGAGAGCCCTATGTAGTCATGGATCCTTTTCAGTGCCTCATAATGGCTTTGGTGCGTGAGGAAATACCCTACGCGCCATCCTGTAACAGAGAGTAGCTTTGAGAATGAGTTCACATAGAACACATAAGGGCTGAGTTGATGGGTGGGGTACCAGGGGCGGGCGCCGTCAAAGCAGAGATCGCTGTACACGGCGTCAATCAGCAGATAGCACTGTTGCCGTGCACAGATATCCGCTAACGCTGACAGCGTTTGTTGGTCGTAAACGGTTCCGCGCGGGTTGCCGGGAGAGCACAGAAATACGAGCTGTATCTTCTCATCTTTGATCACCTGCTCAAAGGGTCCGATGTCGAATTTTCCATGGTCATCCTGGGGTAGGGTGGTGAGGGTGTCGCCAAAGATGTTGGGCAAGTGGATATATGATTCGTAGGCGGGGGAAAAGGTAAGAACCCGCATGGCACCACCCATCTTTCGGTGCAGATATGTGTAAATCAAAGAGATGGCCTCTGTGGCGCCGTTTGCGATGAAAAAGTTTGAAGTATCCGGGTTGAACAATCCGGTGTAACGCTCCTCAAGACGGGCCAGCAGATCCGTGTTGCCGGTGCCCGGAGCGTACTGGTGGACAGGCTGTGACGCAGTTTCTGATAAATACTTCAGTAACCCCGAAGGTGGGGCAAACCCAGGTATCCCTTGTGCCAGATTGATCCCTCCGTGAACTTTGACCAAATTGCTGAAGTAGCTGATGTGAGACCCCTTGATGTCCGATAAACGAGCCAATACCATAATAAAACGCTTTGGTGAATAAAGGTGCAAAAATAGCCGATTTATTCCCGTTTTAGATTATAATTATTTGATGTACGATTTCGTTGCTTTTGCATCAGTCGGCAGGTTGCTCTCGTCGAGTAACATAGGGTATCTTAATGCCGTGCCGCACTGATAGAGCAGGAGTATGATGTTTTGATCTGTCCGGCCCGATAGTGGGTTTACTATTGCAACAACCGTTCAAGCATCTCTGCAACCCTTTGGTCGTGCGGGTTGTTGAGCAGATATCGTTCAAGTACCAATGCGGCTTCATCCGACTCTCCGGCCCTTATGTGCATCTCTGCCACCATGGTCACCAGAGATGGGTCATTGGGGGAGAGGTTCAGTGCCAGATGGTAGTAACGGAGTGCATTCTGTGTATTCATAATGTTTCTGTAGGTGTCACCGGTGTTACGGTAGAGCCTTGCCAGGTCATCGCGGTAAATACGGCGTGCCACCGGATCGTCGGCGGCCGGCTCTTCACGTTCCAGAAACATGTCTATCGCTTGTTCAAACAGCCGCAACGCCTCACCGGTCTCTCCCAGAATGCCATGAACAATCGCCAGGTT
>SKPS01000319.1 GCA_007119395.1 Lentimicrobiaceae bacterium | reverse complement strand
TCATCTCAAACGCCTCGTGGGTATCGCGCCAGGTGTTGGGTAGCATCTCGCGTGGGGTGACAGGATTCTCGGTAACCACATGTACCGGTATCTTCAAATCTTCGAACAAACGCCGTATGGCTACAAAGAGGTTCGGGTGGAGAAAGGGGGTAAGATCCATGATGCATATTTTGTGAAAATTCAAAAATAGGGGATAAACACGAAATACAAACCATATCACCTATAAAAGATTTCAACAGCATATATATATGGCATCACTGGGTCGCCCGGACGTTGCCATTCACCTGGCGTTTGCTTTGTAGAAGCTTGCTATGGGGACGTTGGGGACGTTGGCGACGCTGGGGATTCTGGCGACACTGGCGACATGCCTTAACTATTACTAACCCACTTGAGGGGTGATATTATTCCGATGCCGTCAGGTGAGAGAGGGCGGAGGCTGAGGCACACTACCACGAAGAAAAGCCGATGAACCCTCGGCAACTAAACAACAAACATCCTATCAGCTTATTAATTAGACAGTTAGACGGTTAGACAATTAGACAATTACTCAAAAAATCCTCCGGTCTTAAAATAACGAGTAATGTTGTATCTTTGCCGTGATAAGTAAACGAACCGTTACAGATGCAGGAGCCATTTCATCATATGGAGGAGAGCGATGAGCTCAAAGAGTTGATTTCAAGGTTTGAAACAAGCCTGAGTGATGGTGCCACGCACTTTTTTGATCTGGATGATTTTGAAACCATCATTGATTACTACCTTGATTTTGGGTTAACACAAAAGGCTCGTACCGCATTACACCATGCATTTCGTATTTATCCGGGCTCGTCTGCTCTTTGTCTGAAGCGTGCTCAGATTCTGGCATACCAGAACAAAAGAGAGCGGGCGCTTGAGATCCTGTCGGAGATGGAGGTAACAGACCCCGACAACCGCGAGATCAACCTCACCAAGGCACATATCTACTCCCAGATGCAACAGCACGACAAGTCGATCGAGGAGTACATCAAAGCTGCTGAGGATACGGAACAAGACCAGGAAGACATCTGCATCAGCATCGCATTTGAACATGAGAACAAGGGTGATTTCACCGGCGCTTTGTCGTATCTTCACAAAGCCCTGGAGATCAATCCTGACAATGAGAGTGTGGTGTACGAGATGTCGTACTGCTATGAGATGTTGGAGATGCCGGAAGCATCGCTGCCCTATTTTCATGCTTATCTCGACCGCCACCCTTTTTCCACGCTGGCATGGTTCAATCTGGGGGTCACACTGAGTCAGATGGAGCGTTGGGGTGATGCCATTGAAGCGTACGATTATGTGCTTGCCATCGACGAAAGCTTTGCTTCTGCCTACTTCAACAAAGCCAATGCCCTGGGTGGTCTTGGGTTGTATGAGAAAGCGATCCAAACCTATTACGAGACATTTGGTCATGAAGACCCTGACCACCTCACCTGGTATTACATTGGGGAGTGTTATGAGAAGATGGAGAAGTACCGTGAGGCGATTGATCACTACCTGAAGTCGGTGAGCCTCAACGACAAATATGCAGATGCCTGGATGGGCATTGGGAGTTGCTACCATCGGTTGGAAAACCACAGTCTGGCTGCCCAGTACCTGAAGATCAGCATCAGCAAAGAGCCGAAAAATCCTGAAGGGTGGTATATGCTGGGTGATGTTTCCCGCGACAGGCAAGATTTTGAAAAAGCCGAAGAGTGTTACCAGATGGTGGCGTCGCTGGATCCGGAGCGTGAGGATATCTGGATCGACCTGCACGACCTTTACTTCACCAACGATCGCCCTTTGCAGTCGCTCGAACGGATCGAAGAGGGACTCACCCGCTTCCCTGACAATGCACCCATGCTGTACAGACGTATCGTGTCGTTGTATTTCAAAGGGATGCAACGTGATGCCATCCTCTTGCTGGAGGCGTTGTACCCACGGTTCCCGAAAGAGGCTTCCGTAATGTTTGAACTGGCACCGGGGCTTCACATGGTGAATGAGATTACACGCATAGTGCCACATTCCTAAGTAATTTTATGATGAAACCAAATCTGAAAATGCTGCCCACCCGCTCTGAAAAACCGCGCAAAATGGGCATGACCATGGTCATGGACAAAGGGCTGTCAATACGTCAGGCTGAAGACCTGATCGAAGTGGGCGGTGACCTGGTCGATTTTGTAAAACTGGGTTTTGGCACCTCGTTGTTCACCTCAACAGTAAAAGAGAAGATTGCCTTGTACCGCGCTGCGAACATTCGGGTATATGTTGGAGGCACTCTTTTTGAAGCTTTTTATCATCGCAACCAACTTGATGAGTTCCGTGGTTGGGTTGACTACCTGGGGTGTGATGCGATTGAGATTTCTGATGGATGTATCGAGATGGCGCACGCTGAAAAGTGTGAACAGATCAGAAAGTTTTCCGGCAGCCACTATGTGTTGTCGGAGGTAGGGTGCAAGGATGCTTCAGTTGAGATTCCTGTTGAAGAGTGGGTTTCGATGACCTTGAATGAGCTGTCTGCCGGCTCCTCCGTTGTGATTGCCGAGGCGCGGGAGAGTGGCACCGTGGGCATTTACGACTGTGATGGTCAGGCCAACAGTTTGTTGATCGAGGCCCTGATGGCTGCTGCAGGGCAGGATCAGATTATGTGGGAAGCACCTGCCAAATCACAACAAGCCTGGTTTGTCAACCTGCTGGGCGCCAACGTGAACCTCGGCAACATTGCCCCCGATGAAGTGATCGCTTTGGAAACCCTGCGCACCGGACTTCGTGGTGACACCTTCCATCGGTTCATCTGAATCACCACCCCCTAACCTCTCATTAAACACCCATTGTATGATTCGAAAACAACTAATAGAATTATTTCAGGGTATTGCCGTTGGTGCTGCCAATGTGATACCCGGCCTCTCAGGTGGAACCATTGCCCTGATTACCGGTATCTATGAACGCCTGATCCATTCAATTCGCTCATTCAACCTGCATGCGCTCCAACTGCTGGCCAAAGCAAATATCAAGGAGTTCTTGCGATACACCGATTTCTGGTTTCTGTTCAGGATTCTGCTGGGTGTTGCCATTGCCATTGTATCGGCAGCGAGGGTACTTGGCTACCTTTTCGCCACACACCCAACGGCAGTGTGGGCATTCTTTTTCGGACTGGTGCTGGCTTCTGTTATCTATATCGGCAAAACCATCCGTACCGGCATCCTCAGCGTTTGGGTTGCCGGTGTGGCAGGTCTGATGATCGCAGTGGGCATCACCTTTATGACACCGGCAACAGAGAGTGAAGGTTTTGTGTACCTGATGCTCTGTGGTGCTGTATCCATGTGCAGCATGATCCTGCCCGGACTGTCGGGATCTTATGTGTTGATTATCATGGGCAATTACCAACTGGTGTTTATTGAGGCGGTGAACGCCTGGCGTTTCGAAATTCTGATACCCTTTGCACTGGGTGCTGCCGCCGGGCTGCTTGCATTCAGCCACCTGCTATCGTGGGTGTTTAAGACATACCGAGCCCAGACTCTCGCACTGCTCACAGGCTTTATCGCCGGTTCCCTGGGTGTACTGTGGCCCTGGAAAACCGAGATCACAGAAACATTTGGCTTCCACGAAAAAGTGATTGGTTACACCTGGCATCTGCCGGAATTCAACCTGTCTCTGCTGTTCTCCTTGCTGATAATGGCAGCTGGCTTTATGGTGGTGTTGTGGATGGAATATGCTGCCCCGCCCAAACCGGGCAAAGAATAGTTATGCGGTATTTTGGAATCATCGGACAGCGTCTCTCTCACTCGTTTTCACCCGGGTATTTCGAAGATTTTTTTCGTCGGGCGGGCATTGAGGCCTGCTACCTCACTTTTGAAGGAGAAACCCTGCATGAGGTGATGCGGAAGGTGTTGTCGCAGCCGGGCCTGGAGGGGTTTAACGTCACCATCCCTTTCAAGAGGGAGGTTCTTCAGTACTGTACTGAGGCGGCAGAGGAGGTGGCGGCGATCGGGGCCGCGAACTGCATCGTGATACAAGGGGGCAGGCTAAAGGCGCACAACACGGATGCGGAGGGCTTTCGTCACCTTCTGTCGATGGTGCCGGCTCATCGCAGGGTGTCGGGTGCCTTGGTGCTGGGTACCGGTGGTGCTGCCTCAGCCGTATGCCATGTGCTGGAGCAGTTCAGGATACCCTTTCTGTCTGTTTCGCGCACCCCATCAGGCAAACAGCAGATCGATTACGGATCGATCACGCCGGAAGTGCTTCGCCATCATCCCCTTATTGTCAACACCACACCCCTGGGCATGCACCCCGATACAGCGCATTGCCCTCCCCTGCCCTACCACCTGCTCTCGGGTGAGGAGATCCTGATCGATCTGATCTACAATCCGGAAAAGACAATGTTTATGAAACGGGGCGATGCACAAGGGTGTTTCACCCTGAACGGGCTGCCGATGCTCTACAGGCAAGCTGACAGATCGTGGGAGATTTGGAACGAGACCGAAAGAAAATCTAATCCCGCCAATCGAGTTCCATAATAACAATGGCGCTGTCACCCGAAAGGGTCATATTTCCGGGCTTATCCTTGCTGTATTTGGAAAAGCTGAAAGGGCCCATGGTGGCCATCAGGTCGTCACCCCCGATAAGATCCCAGTCGTAGATCTTGAGGTAATAATTGCGACTGAGCGAAGTCAGCACCAGGGGTGGTGACACAACCCGTACCAGCGGCAGGTGGTCTTTGGTTACCCTGTCAAACCGAATATTTCTATCTCCATAAAAAACCGAATCGTTCTCATCGGTCAACACCCAATAGACATCGGGGCCGCCCTCAATCATAGGGAAATCCTCCCATGAGGTGCCGTCAGGTCGCACCATAGGTATTTGCTGCACGGTGAAGCTTTTAATGGCTACTTTCGTAGGATCAGACTTCTTGCAGGCAGGTTGTATGCCAGCCAGCAAAAAGGTCAGTGACATGATAAAAACGATGCTTTTTTTCATGATTCGTTTGGTTTATGGGGTTTTGTTTCTGTGCTCCGGATTTGTGTTTTCTTATACAATACGTTTGATCACCTTTAGCTTATGTGAATACTGTCGCGTTTGTTTGTTGAAAATGCCTTCATGGTCAAGCATATCCACCCTCACTTCTCCATCGGAATGCACCACCCTGCTGCCGTCCATCAGCCAGCCGTTGTGCACGATGTTTCCGTCTGTGTCTTCAAAGAAGGCGAGGTCTCCGGACCGGGCCTCTTCAATGTGACCCACCACCTCACCAACCTCCAGTTGCTGTTTGATACCCCTGGGCATTTCAAGACCGTTGAGTTGACACACTATCTGCACAAGACCGGCGCAGTCGATCCCAAAGACAGACTTTCCTCCGGGGAGGAAGGGGGCTCCGTTGTAGGCCATGGCAGTGCGAATCAGTTGCTCATGATGCTTGAATTTGGGCTGAGCAAGTTCTTTTACCACCTCTTTCTCAAGGTTTCTGCAAGGTGCCACTGCCACGGATGAGCCGTGGGAATAGATTCTGGAACCACCCGGTAAATAAAAGGAGCGACCATACTGGTCTTTGGCACATAGCAACGGTGCCGGCACGATTCCCAATACCGATTTGTCTATTTTGTTATCCTGTCCTTCAAGCAAAACCTCCACCATGCGTGGATCTACCCAACCTTTGAGACCATCATACCTGTTCATCACCAAAAACAGGGAGTGCTCTGCGTCCAATATCTCAACCATCTCTCCGGCAATCAATTGACTGATCATGACTGCACCGGCTGAAGGAGCTTCTCTTAAAGGGGCCAGGGGAACATGTACAATACCAAACATAGAAAAAAATAGTTTCGACAAATATAGTGGGTATTTTTATTCCGGAGGAAAAAAACGCTCATAACGGCAGTTTCTTTTTTTTGAGGTGCTGAGCTATGTTGTGTGCTTTTTATGAGGATAAGGTCGAGGCACGACCATTTGGGTAATGTATGCAAAGCCTTTATAGAGCCATATATCGGTCTTTTTTGGGGACCCAGGTTTTTTTTAGTTCCCGCTGAAAGGCGCAAAAACTAAGCAGAAAGGCGATGAAATCCTGACTTCACACGCGTTGCAAAGAGTAGTGCGGCTTCGTGTATTTTTATGATCATTGAGACTAACTCTGCTATTTCTGTGAACAAAGTTCTTTCTGCGCATATCAGCGTAATTTCACCGTATTTCTGCGGGAAATATAACCCGTTAGTGAAAGCTAATAGCTAATAGCCAACAGCCAACGGCCAACAGCCATTTTACTAATGATTACGGGGATTTACGCAGATTTTTGATTTACAGTGTACTCCTCATTCTTTATGCATGGCCCAGCCTAAACCGGCATCATATATCACGAAGATCGGGGCAGCGTGTTATTCTGTACCATCTCCTGGTATCGGGCTTTCAGCCAGTTGTAAGCCAAGGGACCTTCATTGAAGAGCAGGTCCACAACACTCAGATTGTGCATAAACCCGTGCTTTTCTTCAAACACCTGGTAATATGTGTTTTCTGTAGGCTTGATATGGAATTGCACTTTTTGTTTTTTGGGATGGAAGAGTTCTCTGACATCCACATGATTCTCTGGTGAAGGGATATAACGATCCGATAATTCGTACGTCAATTGATGGCCGAGCAAGGCTGATACCATTTTAAGGGCGTGGCTGGCAAAGTCCCACAGTGTTTTTGCCGGGTTGTTGATGATCGTTTCGATTTGTTCGCCGTAGTGAATATACCATGGTGATTTCCGATAGGCTGTCTGGAGGGTGCGTTTGTGTATTTGCCGCCAGTTCTCTGTTGCAGAGATGTTCACTTCGGTAACGGGTACTGCACCGCTTTTCTCTTTACTGACCGGCACCACCAGTTGCTGATGCCCGTTGGGGCCCTGCACAACATACCGGTTACGATACGACTGCTTTTGATAGTTTTCATGGGCTTCCAGCACCACCTCACCTCCAAACAGCATCAGCGCCATATAGTCGACCGGGGGGAACAGAGCGATGGAAAAGAGCAGCGGCTTGCCGGGTTGTATCATGAAGGGATTGATTTGTGGGTGGCAAAGATAGATTTTCTTATTTTAGCGCTGAAATTTTGAAACCACACATACCATGGAACGAGAGTTAACAAAAGGGACACGTGTTGACCATGAGAAATATGGTCATGGAATCATTACAGACGTTACGCTGACACAGTACGAGGTGTTGTTTGAGCGGGGTGGCAAGCTGATGTTCAACAAACAACGTTTTCAGGCCACTGTATTGGAGGAGGGTGAACCGGAGGAATCAGGAGCCACCGTTCTTGACACGGATCTTTTGATCGAGGCGATTGAAGCAGTGTTGGATCGTCATGGTGCCTTGCAGGAGACTGTGCCCCTTGGCGACAAGTGGGTGGGGGGAACCCTTTTGTTGCAACCTGCCAATCCTGAACTGAAACCCAAGGAGATTCCGATTGAGACCTTCTTTCACAAAATCGTGATGCTCCGTGACCGGCTCAGGGTGATGGAGCAACAAATCAATAGCCATTCGGTATTGACCGACGAAGAGAAAGTGAACCTCCAGCAATACGTCACACGTATTTACGGAAGTCTGACAAGCTTCAATATTCTGTTTTCTGAAAGGAAGCACTATTTTGTGGGAGCCGGCAAGAAGCAGGACTAACGACTAGATCAAAGAGATATCTCCCTGGAAGTTTTCCGGATGCAACACCTGTACTTCGCTCCCTTTTTCGAGGATGATAACAGGATTGTAATGATAGCCCTCTTTGCTAAACATTTCAAGGATGGTGTTCACAGCAATTTCTGCTGAGAAAGCGGTGATAAAGAAACTGATTTTGGCACCTGCGTCGCTACCAAGGCACTTTCCGTTTCCGGAATTCAACATGTATTCATTGAGCAACTCTTCCACCATGATCAGTTTCTCAATGTCGTCGGGATCACCCCATTCCGACAGCTCTATCTGTAGAATGAGCTGGCTGTATGCTTCGGGGCCGTAGACTTTATACCCTTCGTTGAGTTTTTCTGCTACCTGTTCCTTCGCAACACGCTCCAGGTCTTCTTGTGTTTGTTCGAACAGTTCATAGCTGCGTGTACTGACACCCAGCACCCCTTCCTGAACCACCAGGGTGCTTCGGCCCGGCATCTCACGCACCCTCCAAAATCTTATGTCATTACCACCTGTATGGTACATCTCAACAGAGATGAGCCCAACATCATTGAGCACATCCACATCGTCGGGGGTTACAGATGGTTGCCGACATCCTGCAAAGAAAAATACTACGCAGCACACTGCGAACAATTCAGCGATTCGTTTCATGGTTTGAAAACATTACTGTTAACCCGTCAAAGATACACGTTTTTCTTAACCCTGCAGTATAAAAGGGGAAGTGGCGGCTCATTTATCTGCCGCCACCTCTGAACGTGGCATATCCATTACAAACAGTTTCTTGTATTCGAAGAAGTTATCCTCATTGTAGAGAAAATAGACCCGTGCATTGTGCACCGTGATGTTTTCAATGAAAAGAAATGAAGGTATGGCAACAGCATCCACCAGTTTACCGGAAACCGGATCGAGCTCATGCAGTGTGATGATACCTCTCTCTTCAAAAACGACATAGAACTTCTCTTTGACATGGTCTTTTAAGAGCTTATTGGTAAACCGCCGATCTGTATGAAACGACATTTTCGCTTCGTGCACCAGGTGGTGCGATGAATCGAAGAACATCAACCTCCCTTCACCAAAGTTGAAGATCACCACGTTGTGTTGGTACGAGAAGATGGGGGCATAGACCGGAGCGAAGAAGGCCATATCGGCGAATCTCCGGTCAAACTCATCCTCTTCAAAGATATACCTTGTCTCTCTAAGCTTAAGCCCCAAAGGATTATATGCACTCTCCACCATTCGGGTTATCTCTTTACCTGCATCAAAGCAGTAGTAGTCGAGCCACTGGTTGTCGTGGCTGTAGTGTGCAAAGTAGTATCTG
>SKPS01000091.1 GCA_007119395.1 Lentimicrobiaceae bacterium | reverse complement strand
TTATCCAGTGATTACGGAGTACAATGATTCGTGCAAAACCCAATGATCTGTTAAAAATGTCATCAACCATCCTGTTGTGGCGGGGCTTACAAGCCACCTGCCACATCTGCATCCCCTACAATTCGGCACCGTAAGCAAACAGTGCCGGAGCACCACCGGTGTGGAGGAACAGGATATGATCCTTTTTGCTGAAATGATTCCCTCTGATCAGATCGATCAAAGCTCCCATGGCTCTGCCGGTATACACGGGGTCAAGAATGATACCCTCCAGCCTGGCCGTCAGCCCGATTGCCTCACGTTCTGTATCACCCACAACACCATACCCTTCACCCAGGTACTCGTCATAAAGGATGATCTCGTGCGCTTTGAACTGAATATCCACACCGCATTTTACGGCTGTTTCCGATGCCAGTACTCTGACCATTTCGCGGTAGGGGAGACCTTTCCCTTCGTGCTTGTCGATACAAATACCGTGGATTTGGGCTTTCAGGTCATGCAACTCCTTGCCCACCACCAGCCCTGCATGCGTACCTCCCGAGCTGGAGGCAAACACAATGTGATCCACTGGGTAATCACCGGTGCGTATCTGCTCTGCCAGCTCGCCGGCCATCGAGACATACCCAAGGGCACCGGTGGCATTGGAGCCGCCATAAGGTATAACGTAGGGTTTGAACCCTTCCTGGCTCACTTGCTCTGCCAGCTCCTCGAGCCCTTCGCCCCTCTGGTTCTCTTTATCCCAATAGATTGTGGCACTCAGCAGCTCATCCAGAAGCAGGTTTCCATCCGGTTCATTAACCGGATCACCTCCCAGCAATAGAGTACAGCCAATTCCAGCTACAGCCGCCGCCGCCGCCGTCTGACGGCAATGGTTCGACTGAGCCGCCCCACCTGTGATCAGCATATTCCTCCCCCGCGAGAGCGCATCTCCTAACAAAAACTCAAGCTTGCGCGTCTTGTTGCCCCCTAATGCCAATCCAGTTTGATCATCTCGCTTGATATAGAGTGCCGGTCCCCCAAAATGCGCCGCTAGACGTTTCATGGGCATGACAGGTGTCGGGAAAAAGCCTAATGGATAACGGGGATGTGGCATGGTGGTTGTCTTTGTGATTGATATTGCAAAGAAAGAGATTTTTTCTCCCACCTAAGCATACTTCCAACTCCCGGACTCTTTCAATTCCGCATACCCCCTTTGACCATTTAGCCAGCATTATTCATGAATCAAAATAATCTGTGTTTTTAATCTGCGAAAATCAGAGTACTCTGTGGTAAATGGCTTTTTTCGCATAGGGATTACTATCGTCAGCAGTATTATTCACCGCAGATTACACAAATTACGCAGATTGGCAAGGATGGACCGGGCAATTTAGCGCCCACTTCTCGCTATGGTGAGAACCCCCGGCTGACGCATCATGCAGATGACAGCATGCAGTATTCGCTTGGGATCACTTTCATTATCCGCTGCATGCCCATCGGATACCAGGTTTCGTAGGTTTGGTTAAGGCCAGAAAGTACTAAAACTCCCTACGACCAAATTCACTCTCTGTTCTCCTGACCCTGGTATCACCCAACCAGTTGAGGTTGTATGTGATACTCAGCTCTGCAATGGGTCCCATCCACTGCATCTCTGTGTCCTGATAGAAAATCTGAACTCCCTCTGCATCAAATGCACGTGTGTGGAATGTTCTGATATGGGAGTTCAGCAGATTCAACCCCCTCAGGGCAAAACTCCACTGCTCCTTGTCAGGGGGAGTATAGCCCAACGACATATTGGCAACATACATCATCTCATCCCGTCCCTGCGCTGTAACAACACCGGAGCGGACATCTATATCTGCCGCGGCACGTAACCCTTTGATGAGCTGCACTTGAATGTTCCCCTTCACCGTCCAGGCCAGGCTGCGCTGATCCTCCTGGTAGCCAAAGATTTCAGCCTGTACACGGTAGTCGTACAGTGAAGCCCCAACAAATAGCCTAGTGCGTGATCCATACTCCATATTGAGGTTCATTTCCCCTCCCAGAGATCGGGTGTGACCTGAATTGGTGAAACTTCTGATCAACACCATCTCATCAGGATAAATAGTGTTTACCCTGAATACCGCATTCTCAACCCCACGGTAAAACCCTCTGACCGATATGCGATGTGCTCCTATCGATTTGCTGTAGCTGATCTCGGCCAGATTGATATACTCCGGTTTTAACTCAGGATCACCCACGACATACACCTCCGTATGGCGTCGAAAAAGGAAAGGGGCCATGTTCTTGACCGGTGAACGACTGATGCGTCTGCTGGCAGCCGCCATGAGCTGATCCCCCCCTTTTAATTGATAACGGAGATGTACAGAAGGGAACAAATCAAAGTACTGCTGAACGTTCCGCCCCCTGGTATCACGGTCAAGAATGGTGAAGTAATCGGGGTTGGCTATCTCCAAAACCTGGTCGGTGTACTCGGCACGTAAACCAATACGGTATTGAATCCCTGCCCATGTGCCATCCAGGTCCGTATATCCGGCCATCACCGTCCGGCTCAGGGCAATCTGATTCTCCAAAGCTGTTTGGGCACCCCATTGCTCCGTGATTACATCAAGGGTATCGTAGTTGAAACCGCCATCTATCAATAGTCGCTGTGGATGAAATCCCACATGAAGTGTGTGTTGATCAGTGAGTCGGGTTGTGAACTCTACGGCCATCCGGTAGCCATGCAACGGTGTCTCGTCAAATTGTCTGAAATACCGATGGTATAAACCTGGTGTTCCCGATGCAGAATCGATGTTGATCTCCGGATTGTCAACCTCCTGGCTAAGCAACGAGTATTCATAAAGAGCTGATATCAAAAGACGGGAGCGTGAGCTGATCCAATGATGGTAGTCTAGATTCATGGTTCTGAATATCCCCAATCTGTTACCCGTGTTGGGGTTAAAAACATACCTGTGATAAGCAGGAATGCCGGCAACAGGCTTTTTGGCCACATCACCATCATATAAATGGTATAGGTAGAATGCCTGTCGCCACTCTTTTCTGTTACCATAATATATTGACCCTGAGACCTGGGATCGGGACGTGAGATCATATTCTACACCGAAACTCGCAGAGATATTCTCATAGTACTCCGGTTTAGGCCCGGCGGCCTCCATGTGACGATACACTTCTGCCCCCGGGTACCTGATCCTGGCATCTCCGGTACGAATCGAGTTAACGTCCCGCGAAAGGTAGTTTAAAGTGCTGAATAACCTCAGCTTATCGCGGGTATAGAACAGGTTGATGCCACCACCGTAGCGGTTGTCATTCAGTGAATATCCTGTGATGGGCTCTGTGTCATGGTTCCAGGGAGCACCGCCGCCCAGGATGTTGACAGAAATCGATAATCCGGGAGTTCTGGTGGTTTTTGTGTTGATGTTGATAATTCCGCCTTGTCCCTGAGCATCATAGCGTGCCGTAGGTACACTGATGATGTCAATGCTCTCTATGGTTCCGGCTGAGATTTGTGCAAGCAGCACTGCAGGTTCCATCTGCGTAGGTCTTCCATTCAAATAGACCACAATATCAGAAGTGCCGTGGATGGATACTGCACCATCTGCACTAACCGATACGGAGGGGAGCCGGTTCAGCACGTCAGATGCATTGCCACCCAGTGCGGTCTCAAAATCTGCTACACGGTAGGTGCGCCGGTCGAGTCCTGTGGAAGAGGTGTATGCCTCAGCCTTAACCACCATGCCCTGCAGCACCTGTGCCTCAACACTGAGCTTAATCGTGTCAAGGATGAGCTCCCGGATGCCCAGCTCAATGGATAGGTTGGGCACTACCACCGTCTCATAGCCGATAAATGATATGATCAATTGGTATTGGCCGTCCCTTAAACCCTGAAGGATAAATCCCCCTTCTACCGTGGCTGTGGTCCCGGCCATAGGAACCGTGTCACCGGAAGCCTGGAGTGCTACGCTGGCAAAGGGTATCCCAATACCGGTAGCAGAATCTGCCACTACTCCTTTCATGATCCCTTGCTGACTGTATAAGGTCAGGGGCGTAAGTATTGTGATTACAGCCAGCGTGCGTGTTATGATGCCAATGCGATTTTTCATGAAAAATGGATCTGTTCTGTGCATGTGTTTCTATGGGTTTAACAACCCTGATATGCAATGGTTCATGCTTTGACCCTTGTGTGAATCATTAAAAAAACCGTCAGGCAGCGCCTGACGGTTTCAATGTTCTTGTGATCCCGCTGGGATTCGAACCCAGGACCCACGGCTTAAAAGGCCGTTGCTCTACCAGCTGAGCTACGGAATCAACAGCATTGCTTTCGAGGGTGCAAAAGTACTTCTTTTCACCAAAACACAAAAGGAAATCCGGAAAAAAAGTTGAGAAAATCACAGAGCCCCTGATAATTCATTGGAAATCAACCACCCATTATTTTCTGGGATGCCAATGAGGTTTGTTCCTCCATTTTGTTACCTTTGCTTCAACCTAAACAGAGTAAATGTATGCCCAGTGAACTAAAAGATAAGGTGGTGATCATCACCGGTGCTTCGTCAGGTATCGGGCGGGCTTTGGCTGAAGAACTTGGTGTGAGTGGTGCTCTGGTGGTGCTGGTTGCACGTCGGGAAGTATTGTTGAAAACGTGTGCAGCATCTATTGAGGCTGCCGGTGGGAAAGCGTTTATCGTGGTGGCTGACATTAGCCGCGAAGAGGAGTGTAAGCGCCTGATGGAGGAAATCGTGGCCCGTTTTGGCAGAATCGATGTCCTGATCAACAATGCAGGCGTATCGATGCGTGCTTTGTTTCACCAGACTGAACCTGATGTTTTGCAAAGAATTATGGATGTCAATTTCTGGGGAACAGTCTATTGCACACGTTATGCACTACCCCACCTTCTCGAAACCCGTGGAACTGTAGTGGGAATCTCATCAGTTGCAGGCTTTAAAGGGCTGCCCGGCAGAACGGGTTACTCCGCGTCAAAATTTGCCATGCACGGATTCCTGGAAGCACTGCGTGTTGAGTACATGAAGATGGGATTGCATGTGCTGATCGTTTGCCCCGGGTTTACACGCTCTGAAATCCGCTCCAAAGCGCTTACCGCCAACGGTGCCCCACAAGGCAGCTCGCCCAGAGATGAGCAAAAAATGATGGAACCCTCCATGGTGGCACGAAAAACCATCCGAGCCATTAAAAAACACCGCAGATTGCTTATCCTCACCATGGAAGGGAAACTGGTGATCGCATTACAACGCCTTTTCCCCGGCGCCCTTGACCGTGTGGTGTATAAACAAATGGCCAAAGAACCCAATTCCCCTTTTAAATAATGCTGCCATGAGCTGGGACCTGCTCAGAAAAGGGTATAAAGCGTGGCTGCAACTTGAAAAAGGGCTGTCAGCAAACACCATTTCCGCCTACCTGCATGATGTTGACCTGCTGGTGCAATACCTGATGAGCAGTGAAGACCAGGTAAAACCAACATCGGTCACTAATAACCATTTG
Organism: Lentimicrobiaceae bacterium; assembly: GCA_007119395.1. GTDB lineage: Bacteria > Bacteroidota > Bacteroidia > Bacteroidales > SKPS01 > SKPS01. The sequence goes on along the minus strand of SKPS01000091.1, from coordinate 3,507 downwards.
CGCACTTTTCTGGCGCACTGTGTGGAACAAGGGATGTCAGCACGATCTCAGGCACGGGTGCTTTCAGGGATGAAGAGCTTTTTCAGATACCTGGTGGCTGAGAAGATCCGTGACGACAACCCGGCCTTGCTGATCGACACCCCGAGACTCGGCCGAAAGCTGCCGGAAGTGCTCACTCTGCCGGAAGTGGAAGCGTTGCTTTATGCTGTTGACCTGAGTAAGCCCGAAGGGCACCGCAACAGAGCCATGCTCGAAACCCTCTATAGCTGCGGATTGAGGGTGAGCGAATTGGTCTCCCTGCAAATATCTAACCTGCAGTTTGACCAAGGGTATATCAGGGTGATTGGAAAAGGCGATAAAGAGCGGCTGGTGCCCATCGGCAAAACAGCCATCAAGTTCAATACAATATGGATGAACGAAACCAGACCATCTGTCGTGGTGCGCAAAGGATTTGAAAACACCTTATACCTTAACCGGTTGGGAAAACAACTCAGCCGTGTAAGTGTGTTCAATATGATCAAGATGAATGCAAAAGCCGCTGGCATCAACAAGTCGATCAGCCCCCATACCCTTCGACACTCCTTTGCCACTCACCTGGTTGAAAGGGGTGCCGACCTCAGGGCCGTACAGGAAATGCTCGGGCATGAATCCATTACCACTACAGAAATATATACCCACCTCGACAGAGAATACCTCCGCGAAACCATCATCCGTTACCATCCCAGAAATAAACGGTGAATCACCACATCACCACCATGCCACGGCGTGACCTCCGTTTCACTACGGCATCCTCAAATCAGACAACCTCACCCTGGTCGTTCACTACCACACCATAGTTAACGGTGGTAAGCTTGCCGTCAAGAAAGTAAAAGTCTGCCTGGGCATCCTCAAACGTTAAACGACGCTCCTCCCAGGGCTCATCCTCCGACTCATAGTCGCTAAACCCGTTCTCTTGCATCAATGCAATAATCGACGCCTCATCCAAACCAAATACTTTCACGCCAAAAAGGGTCGCCGCAGTGTTCTCAACCTCACAATTCGAAAAAACACTGTTGTCACTCCCCTCAATGAAGAGACTTAACCCCTTCTCCCAGTAGTTCCAGATCAACGTTTCCACCTCGTTGTCACCGTCAGTAATCACTTCCGAATCCTCAGGTTGCCCCAATAAATCGGTAATCTCTTGCATCCCTGCACCAAAAGATAACTCTCCAATGCCAGCTAATGGCCTGATAACTAATTCCATATTATGACCTTTTGACAATTCTTGTGTTCATATTTCAAGGGATAAAAATACAACAAATGATAAAGTGTGCAACTTTTTTCACATTTTTCCGCATAATTGGTTTTTCTACCTTCATACACAAACTCAAAAACTGCAATGTACAACCGAAAGTGTATCGAAAGAAAAAAACATAAACCCTTTGAATTTACAGATATAAGTGATGCCTGATGACTCGATGTATTGGGTAAGGAGCCTGATTATAGACAAAAGAGAGTTGAGCTATTCCCCCTCTTCAAAATCCGATTCCTCAGTCTCATCTTCATCTTCAAACTGAATGCCCATCAACTCGTTTTGTAAATGATAGATCTTCATCATGAGCTGAACCGGAGGCTCAGTGTGGTGAACCGATTGATTATCAATAAGATTTTCATAAGCATTTATGTATAGTCCGAGTGCTGTCCACGGTTGCCCCATACATTCAGAAACCTGAGCCAGCAGGGTGATATGGTCAAATTTTCCGGGATCCGCTTCGTAAATCTTCGCTGCGAAAGGTTTGGCCTTTTGACATTCATCCCTCAGCATCCAATAGCTTCCATTCTGGTAAAGCTCTTTCTCGGTCATATCATTTATCCCCTTAACCACCCTTTTGCTGGTACTCAACATCAGTGTGGTAGTCCATAACGTATCGGTGCCATTGGCCATTCTGATCCCTGCCTTAATGTTGATTATACCCTTTTTCCACTTTTTGGTTATGGCCGGGTCGATACCGTAGCTGATGTGTAACGAAGTGCCCGGCTTAAGTCCTTTTTCGTTAAGGGGATAAGGTTTCATGATTACAGGTTTAAACGCGACTTTCTTCTTTCCCCAATCCGCTTCTACCATAAACACAAGAGATTCATACCAATATGCATCCCGCTCTGCAAAAAGGATCGGTGCATAGATAGAATCGAGTCTATGCATTATTGCTGAATCCTGCTGAAGTGAATCAGGAATATTAAAGAGGATGACATTTTTCGTAAACGGTGCGGTTGACGCCACATAGAGATCCAGTACAAACGGCATACCTTTGGTGACCTCCCTTGATTGCAGATACGACCATGCTATGTCAACCGTTTTGTTTTGTGCGTTAATTGCTGTGGGTAAGATAAGAAGCAGACAAAACAGGTAATGTTTGGATAACTTTATCATGGTTTGCAAGTGATTTTAATTTGTGAAATACAATGCCCCCGATTTCGTATAATGTCAGCACCACCGGCGTTACAGCCACATTGTTGTCCGGCATTTTGACCTGTTCCAATGGGACTATTCGTAATTTGGGTGCCAATGTGTAAGTTTAACTCCTCCCTTATCGTCCAATAGTGGATGTGTTGGGTGTGATATTGATCTGAACAATCTGGTAGTGGTAGGTTGTGATGATTTGAAACGAAACAATATTGGGAGGTCCACATGTATCTCATCCAGCATGCTGTGTCACCACTGGTTAAACCACCCGGGCAGGCGATCCAGTAGATAATGTATGGCAAATTCGCATCAGCCGGGATGCTAATTGGGTAATCAGTGGTGTTTGTATTGCCATTCTCGTCTTTATGAGTTATTGTAATGACGTCTCCGTTATTTACATACCCTTGAATCACTCCTTCGCCGTGATGATGTACATCTACTCCATGCGATATTTCGTGTGCAAGGGCGTAGTTCAGACGTGCCGGTTTACTCGTTATATGTTTATTGATTCTGATCCAGTAGCAGGTATCCAAACCGTAACCAGCAGCCTGGCCCATAGGGGCATTAGGATTCGTATCCCAAGACATAATTTTGAGCCCTTTCTGATTAAAACCAAGCTCATGGGTTTTTCTGTTCAGGTTGATGATACGGCTTGTGTCCATCTCATTCTCATAGACCAACATGGGAAGTACCCCACTACGATAGAAATGTCCTGCACCATGTCCAAACAGATCAGCGATAAATAAATTGCTTCTGTCCGGATCAAGTCGCTGATGCCTACGTTTTACCATAAATCCCCTGTATTCCTCGTAATTGGAGATGCCATCTTCCAGAATCTCTTTGCCTGGTAACCTGTGATCCATATCTGATGCTGGAAGCTTGGGGTCTGCACGCACAAAGCCTGGGTCATCAATTCTGGAATCAGGATGCCACCCCCGATCCGGTATCTGGTTCTCATCATTGTCCCTCGGTATCGTCACACGGTTGTCGGCTGCTTCCGGTTTGGCGTCTCCGGGGCGCGTAGGATGCGCCTTCTCCTGTCTGGTCCAGGGAACAGAATAATA
>SKPS01000306.1 GCA_007119395.1 Lentimicrobiaceae bacterium | reverse complement strand
CTTTACACTGTATTGGCAGAAAGAGCTCCCAATGAAGAGATGCGCAGTCTGTTTTTAACGCTGGCCCAAGAGGAATCCAAGCACAAATTGCGGTTTGAGCTTGAGTACGATGAGCATGTCTTAAGGGAAAACTAACAGCACCCTATATCAAACCAATCGTTATCAGATTACCAGCATACCCAGGATCGCCTCATCCATGAAGGGGCCTCCCGGGTAGCTGGTGGTGTAGTCGAAATTGAGCCATACATAATCATCGCGGTCGAGATGGTAGTAAATACTTCCACCCAGCGACTCTTTTAAAAAGAGCTTCCGCTTAATCAGGTTTATGTACCTGTCGAAATCGCTGATATGGCAAATCTTCACCTCCGGATAGAGGTGGTTCCTGGTATGTACAAGCCGCACCTCTCCTCCAACAGCCTTAATGCATGCCGCCATCAGGATGCTGTAGTCATCGCAATCTCCAGATAAATGATGCATCGTTTCACTGGCCTTGGCATAGTACTCCTCCCCCACCGGGTCAGGGATATAGGTCCATTGAACAATCTCGGCAAAGATGGAGAAATAGCGAATCACATTGCCATACTCACGGTATAGCGCCGGATCATTGAAGTTGGCCTTGGCAATCTCAACAGCAAAATTACGCACATCAGGGTTTTGGTAGTCAATGGCCTCACGGATCTGGCGGGCATTGCGAATGGTCATCTTCTCATCCTTAAGGAAAGGGATCCGTACAGGTCTTGATTCAACAAAAACAATCAGATCCTGGTATCGGTGAGTAATATCTCTTATCGTGTACCAGCCCGATAAATGGCTGAGCATCACCAGCCCAATGGCTACCAATGCGATGTAGAACACAAACTGATCTACCAAACCGATCAAAACACGCGTTGTGAAAAACACCAGCAGTCCGGCAAGTATATGATCCAGCCTGATCTCCTGACCATCAAAACGAAAGACAAGATCAGGTACATAACGATACAGCATGATGAATACCGGAATGGTGATAAGTAACGAAACCAATGCCAACACGACTTGCAATACCACCCTATGCCATGTAATGCTCCGATCGATTTTCCATCTGCCGGGCATCTTACGCTGTTTCATTGTACACTCTGTTCGTTTAGTAAATTTTTTCCCCATGCAAAGATAACTTATTGTGGGCAATTCCACTCAACCAATTGACCTGTTAGAGGGCTGAAGGGAGCTATGTGTAACAGAGAAAACGAAGAAACAGAAAAACCACACTGAATAAAAAAATTTTGTGCTTTAGAAAAAAAGGATATTTTTGTGATTCTACAATATCTATAAGCAATCAAAATGATAGAGCGTCTAAACAATGTGACAGACAGACTCCTAAAAACGAACGGTGCTGAAGCGATTGGGCTCAACAAATTCTCACTGTCGTTTCAAGGGCGTCGACATGAGGAAGAGTTTCAGAAAAAGTTCTTTTCTGATTCGCTTGTTCAGTTTAGGGTCTCTTTTGTTTTGGTAGCCATTCTATATGGCATCTTCGGATACCTGGATCTGTTAGTTGTTCCTGAACTCAGGCATACCTTTTTTATCATACGTTTCGGTGTGGTGGTTCCTTTTCTGACCATCGTATTCGCCCTTTCATTTCTTCCGTTTTTTATTAAGGTATGGCAGGAGCTACTGCTCTTAAGCTTTATCATTGCCGGTGTAGGCATCAGTATTATGCTAATAATGGTTCCGGATAACTTTGCCTATTACGGAGGGTTGATGCTGATATTCAGCGCCGGGTACTTCTTTATCAGGCTTAGGTTCCTGAAAGCCACCATTGCAGGGTTGTTCACCCTGGCTTTCTATAATGGGGGGGCTCTGTTTTTCTCAGACACCGATGTATATGTACTGATTACCAATAACTTCTTCTATGTTTCTGCCAATCTGATAGGTATGTTTGCTGCGTACAACATTGAACTATACACACGAAAAGACTTTATCCAGAATAAAACCCTTGACTTTCAAAGCGAAAAGCTCAGAGAGTGGAACATAAGGTTAGAACAACTTGTTGAGGAGCGCACCAACGAGCTACTCGAGGCGAAAGAGCGTGCAGAGCAATCTGATAAACTGAAATCGGCTTTCCTGGCAAATATGAGCCATGAGATTCGTACACCCATGAATGGGATTCTGGGGTACTCTCAGCTTCTGCATGAAGCAGAAGACAAGCAAGAGCTGCAGCAGTTTGTGGATGTGATTCAGGAAAACGGTAAGCACTTGTTAACGCTAATCAATGACATCATTGACTTGTCGAAAATTGAAGCGGGCATGTTTATCCTCAATGAGAGCAGCTTTAACCTGAACGACCTGGTTGATGAGGTGGTTGTTTTGTTTAGTCATGATCCTAAAATCACAAGTGGAGATGTAAAGCTAAGCAGCCATAAAGACTTACCAAGAGAGACATCGGTGATTCAAGCAGATCCAACTCGACTGAAACAAATTTTAATCAACCTTACAAGCAATGCTTGTAAGTTCACCCGAAGAGGAAACATCGATCTGGGTTACACCGTAAAAGACGATATACTGGAGTTTTTTGTAAAAGACACCGGTATTGGTATCCAGGATTCAGAAAAAGATAAAATCTTTGAAAGGTTTATGCAGGCCACAACAACACATAGCCCGGCACTGAACCAGGGAACCGGTTTAGGGCTGGCGATCAGCAAGGCGTTTGTACAGCTTTTTGGCGGAACGATCTGGGTGGAAAGCGAATATGGGAAAGGCGCTTCGTTTTTCTTTACCGTGCCATATGTGCCTGAAAGTGAAATCACAAATCCTTTAATCAGTAAATAACAATGAACGCTGAGGAGATAGAGGCTCTGGTTGGTAAAACGATTTTGGTGGTTGATGATACACCAACCAACTTCATGTTAATAAAAACAGCCTTACGCTCAATCTTGCTTAAGAAAAAAAAAAAAAAAAACGGGCTGGAAGCAATTGAAATATGCGATACGGACCCAAATATTGAGTTGGTATTGATGGATATCAGAATGCCGGTAATGGATGGATACGAGGCTTCAGAAAGAATCCGTAAGATCAGACCTGATTTGCCCATCATTGCACAAACTTCCTATGCTATGCAGGGCGATAAAGAACAGAGCCTGATGGCAGGCTGCACAGATTATATCTCGAAACCGTTAAACCTTGACAACCTTAAGGCCATTATTACCAAATACCTAAATACTTAATATACAAACCTACATGAATGAATTTCGTCGCCATCAGATATCGGTGCTCTTTGTTGAAGACAACGAAAGCATCAGAAACCTATACATCAAATGGCTTGAAAAAAGGGTAGAAAAGGTGCATTACGCATCGAATGGACAAGAGGGGATGGAGTTGTTCACCCAATACCAACCAGACCTCTTGATTTCAGACATCAGCATGCCCATCATCAACGGGCTGGAAATGATCAAAAAAATAAAGCAAGCCAATCCCGGTCTCTACGTGATCATCATGAGTGCATACTCATTCAAGGAGTACTTCCTTGAGGCGATCAGTTTGGGTGTGAACGGTTATCTAATCAAGCCCGTTGAACCTGACAAGCTGTTTGCCATGGTAGATGAACTGGCAGGATATATTCTGATGCACAAAGCGCTGGAAGAAAAAGAGCGAAAACGTCAGATTGCTGAATCGAACCTGAAACGCTCATTAGAGGAAAAAGAGATTCTCCTGAAAGAGGTGCACCACAGAGTAAAAAACAACATGCAGATCATTTCCAGCATATTGAAAATGCAGGAGCGACTGATCAATGACCCCAAGCTAAAAACCGTACTGGGTGAAAGCCAGAACCGAATCAGGTCCATGGCTCTCATACATGAGAACCTATACAGCAATGAAAACCTGGCGAACATCCAGTTCAAAAACTATGTACAGGCCCTGGTTAACACCATCTCCAGAAGCTATTCAAACCAACAGAAAACGGTCACATTTCACTTCGATATTGAAGACGTTTTCCTGCCAATAGACATAGGCATCCCTTGTGGTTTAATCATTAATGAGCTGATCAGCAACTCTTTTAAGCATGCATTTCCTGACAGGAAGGAAGGGAATATCAGTATCTCTTTAGAGCACAATGGTGACGGTGCCTACACCTTGTTGGTTGCCGATGATGGAATTGGGGTCAACAGCTCTTTTTCTCCCGATTCAGCAAAGTCATTGGGAATGCGAATAGTTTTGAAATTGATTGACCAGATCGAAGCAGAGCTATCATACGATTTCAGCGAGGGGACAAAGTATTTTATCCGTTTTAACTTATAACGAAACAACAATATGTCAAAATTAAACATTCTGATTGTAGAGGATGAGTTCCTGGTAGGAGCCGATATAGAAGAGAGCCTATTGGTTCTTGGTTATCAGGTGCAAAAATGTGTAGCCAGTGGCCCGGCAGCCATTGCAGAAGTGGAAAGAAAGCTACCCGACCTGATTCTGATGGATATCAGACTCAAAGGTGATATGACCGGTATTGACGCAGCCAACATCATCCGTCAAAAACACGATGTCCCCATCATCTACCTTACCGCCAATGCAGACCTGGGCACCATTGAACAGGCAAAAACCTCTTTGCCATACGGGTACATCACAAAACCTTTTACAGAGAAAGACCTTCAAACCAATATTGAAATTGCTCGCTTCAAGTTCGAAAACGATATTCAACTGAAAATAGAAAGCGACCAATACAACGCATTGTTTAAAAAAGGAGATGTGGACAGTCGGATTCTCTTCTTTGATGGAGACGAGGGGCTGATGAAAATCAATATGGATGATGTGTATTACGTTCAGGAACTAAGCGATGATCGATGCAGCCTCCATCTCAGAGACAGTGTCAGAGAGATATTGCGTTCATTGGATCAAATTGCTCACAGATTTCCTGACGACACCTTTGCTCGGGTTAACAAACACACGATTATTAACAAAAGCAAGATCTTCCTGGCTAAAATGCCCGAAATCATTATTGCAGATAAAATGGCAGTAATTACTGTAGACGAGGAGAGGATGGAAGAGGTCAAACATCTGTTTTAACCAAAAATAATGATTGAAAAGTCGACCACTTTAGCAGACAGCATGGAAGATATTCATTTAGCAGAAAGAGAACAGCTATATCAATTTATCAAGGAGCTACTGGAGAAGCACGGCCCTGATCCCGGAGAATACGATACCATCCTCAAAATGGTTGACCTCATTCAGCCTGAAGATGTAGAGATATTCCGTGTGATTATGAAACCGATCTTGCATCCGGGGACAATCATTGGCTTCTCTTTCACCAAACCTTTTGGCTACAATGGCGATTTCTTTATTATTGAGAAGATCTATCAACACTATGTGAACCCTGACGAAAAGTGTTGCAAGTGGGATCAGTTTTTTCATTACCTTCCGGCTGCCATTGCCGTGGTAAACAGAAAGAAGCTCGCCATTGAGCAGTTTAAAAGAATCAATGAGAACGGTGACAAAGGGCTTCAGAAAAATGTGCTGATTTTGGGAAGTGGCCCTGCCAATGAAGTGAATGAATACCTGCAATCCACCCCGCACAACCAACTGGTCTTTGATATGATTGACCTTGATCAAAGGGCCATTGACTACGCCAAAAGCAAAAACCGTGAATACCTCTCCTTGCTAAACTTTATGAACCAAAATGTGATCAGGTTCACCCCGAACAAATCATACAACATGATCTGGAGTGCCGGGCTGTTCGATTACTTTAAAGACAAGCACTTTGTGTTTCTTTTAAAAAAGTTTTACCAGTACCTGGCACCCGGTGGTGAAATGATCATTGGAAACTTCAACACCAACAACCCATCCCGAAAGATCATGGAGATCATGGGTGACTGGTTTCTCTATCACCGTTCTGAGGAAGAGTTAATGCAATTCGCTCATCAAGCCGGCATCTCTCTTGACAAGACTGAAGTGCTGGCAGAGCCTTTGGGGATTAACCTCTTTTTAAGGGTGAGAAAGTAGTCTATTTGCAGATAGATGATGGTCTTTCCTGTTATATATGATGAACGAGGAGCAGGGTGAACAAATTCATTCACCAACTACTACGGTTACCTTGCTCATAGTATGATTGATTTTGGCTACCTTTGCGCCTTGATTTTTTTGAGGAGGAGATATGATGCAGAAAACATCGGAAAGAATGATTGTAGACATTCATTCTGAGATTGGTACACTGGATGGGGTAATTCTTCATTCACCGGGTCAGGAGGTTGAGAATATGACCCCTGAACACGCTGAGCGGGCTTTGTACAGTGACATTTTAAACTTATCGGTTGTTCAGCACGAATATGCGCAACTGGAAGGTGTGTTAAACAAGGTGACCCGCACTTTTCAGGTTCGGCAATTACTGGAAGAGATACTACAGAACGAAAAAGTGAAGCAGGGAGTGCTCGGGTCGATCTGTGAACATGAACAGATTGGCAAATGCCTTCAGGAAAAGTTATCGGAGTTAGACGCCACATCGCTTGCTGCCCAACTTATTGAGGGTGTGGTAATGGAGCAGAACAGCCTGACCCGTTTCTGGAACAGGCAGCGCTACGAGCTGATGCCCTTACACAACTTCTTCTTTACCCGTGATGCGGCGGTAGCAATACGTGACAAGGTATTGATATCACGGATGGCGAACAAGGTGAGAGAGCGGGAATCGATTATTATGGAGGCGATCTTCGACTACCATCCCGGATTTCTTACCACCACCGTAAATCCATACAGAGAGGTATCGCTACCACCCGAGATCCGCATTGAGGGGGGAGATGTGCTTGTGGCCCGGGGTGATGTTTTCCTGATAGGTATTGGAAGCAGAACCAGCACCCAGGGGGTGGATGTGCTGCTGGACCGGCTGCGTAAAGTGGGTCAAAAAAGGTATGTGATTGTACAGGAGCTACCACCCACTCCCGAGAGCTTTATCCACCTCGACATGGTGTTCACCTTCCTGAGCCAGGGCGAGTGTATGGTATATGAACCGGTGATCCTCAAGCCAAACAGGATGCAAACCGTGATGATCACCATCGACAATGGAAAAGTGGCTTCTATCAAAGAGCAGAAAGACATTCTTTCGGCTTTGAAAAGTCTGCAGTTTGACCTGAAGCCTCTCTTCTGCGGTGGCCCAAAAGATTCTTGGACCCAGGAGCGGGAACAGTGGCACAGTGGCACCAATTTCTTTGCCATTGCACCCGGAAAAGTGATTGGCTATGCACGCAACAGGCATACCATTGACGAGTTAAGCCGGCATGGTTATGATGTACTGAAGGCAGCTGATGTGATCAATGGAGCAGTGGATCCGGCTGCATCGGAAAAATGTGTCATCACCCTGGAAGGTTCTGAGTTACCCAGGGGTGGTGGTGGTGCCCGGTGTTTGACCATGCCTGTTGCAAGGAAACCGGTAGATTGGTAAACAACAAATCATCATACAATAAACAACGATGACAGAAAAGCCCACCTTCGATGCCTTTGGCCTCCATCCGTTAGTGATGGAAGGAGTTGAAAGCATGGGGTTTAACACACCCTCACCGGTTCAGGAGCAAACCATTCCGCTGATCATGGAGGGGAGCGACCTGATCGCCTGCGCACAGACCGGAACCGGTAAAACCGCAGCCTTCCTGCTCCCGGTCCTCCACCGTATCGCTTCTGATCCATCAGAACATACTACAGCCCTGGTAATCGTTCCCACCAGGGAGCTCACCGTGCAAATCGACCAACAGGTGCAAGGGCTGGGTTACTTTGCTTCTGTTAGTTCCAAACCGGTCTACGGCGGTGGTGATGGCTCAGGCTGGGAACTCGAAAAATCTGCCCTCACCCAAGGAACCGATATCATCATCGGTACACCCGGAAAACTGCTGCAACATCTTTTGATGGGGTATGTGCGCTTCCAAAATATCAAATACCTGATTCTGGATGAAGCAGACAGAATGCTTGATATGGGGTTCTTCGAAGACATCTTCAGAATCCTGAAGTATCTGCCACCGGTGCGCCAAAACCTCCTCTTTTCAGCAACAATGCCACCCCAAATCAGAACGTTGGCAAAAAAAATCCTGCATCAACCCAAAGAGATCAACCTGTCTGTTTCAAAACCGGCTGAAGGGGTAATACAGGCTGCATACCGGGTGGATGACAGACACAAGATCCAACTCATCACAGGACTTTTAAGCAAAAAGAAACTTACCAGCGTTCTCATCTTCGCCTCAACAAAAGCCTCTGTGAAAGAGCTGAGCAGAACCCTTGCAAAACAACCCGGGCTCAAGGTGAAAGAGATGCACTCTGACCTGGAACAATCAATGCGTGAGGAAACCCTCAATGGCTTTAAAAACCGCTCTTTTGAAATTCTGGTGGCCACTGATATTCTGTCAAGGGGCATTGATATTGAAAAGATTGACCTGGTGATCAACTACAATGTACCTCCTGACCCGGAAGATTATGTACACCGCGTAGGACGAACTGCCAGGGCAGCAGAAAGTGGATTGGCCATCACACTGGTGAACCACAAAGAGCTGAGTGCCTTTAAAAGAATTGAACAGTTCATTGGCAGCTCTATCTACCAAATGCAGCTACCTGCTGACATTCCGGCCGGCGATCATGCAGGTGGCAAAAAACACCCAACAAAATCACACCATAATCGTAGAAACAAGCAATATAAAAAGCGAAACTAATGTTTCTTGAAAACCGAAATACCCCTCGCTGGATGATATTCATGATGGATATTGTACTGGCGTCTGCTTCAATCGGTTTTGCCTATCTCCTAAGGTTTAGCTTCTCCATTCCTCCCTCATATTTTGAACAACTGCCCCTGGTTATGCTGGTGGTGCTGTCTGTCAGAAGCCTCAGCTTCATCCTGTCGAGGGTGTACTCCGGTATTATTCGTTACACTGGCACCCAGGATCTGGTCAGGATTTTCCTGGTGAACTTTGCCGGCAGCCTTGTCTTCGCCATCACCAACCTGTTGTTAAATAATGTATGGGGGTTGCCGCACCTGATTCCG
>SKPS01000263.1 GCA_007119395.1 Lentimicrobiaceae bacterium | reverse complement strand
TTCAAGCGAAGCAGCATCCGAAGGGTACGCTGGGAGGTGGGCCATGAAAGGGCGCTGCACCCTGGATTATCGAAGGAGGAGCTGACCAAAAAGCTGGCAGGCATTCACATTGGTTCACTGGAGAATGTGATAAAATCTGTTGATAGAACCTTTGGTTACGTGGGCATCCGGAGTGTGAATTCCGATGGGGAATTCGGGGTGATTGGGAAAATCCGCGAGATGGATTCGTCAACCCTGGTGGTCACCGAGTTGGTCCCCGGTGTTCCGTCGCACAGCACCATGCTGATGCTACACATGCAAGACATCATTTATGTCGATGCCGGAAGCGCCTATGCCAATGATCTGGCAGCCGCTTATGGACTGCCTGGTTGATGCAACAGAGATGAATGGCTGCATGGGGTAGTTCTTTCGAGGTGGTCATCACCATATCATAGCAGGTGTAAAGGAACTCCTCCGGAAAAGAATCGTTTGGGGTGATGACGGCATTGGATTGTTTTCAAAATGTTGTATATTTGAAGCTGTTTCAGCTAACGGCTAAAACGGGTGGCACCAGGTCAACAAAAGATGGCTGGTGTTGTTATGTTAGTGTTTTATTGGCATTGCATTGATGACATCAGATCTCGCGGATGTGATGGGTAAAGTATTTTAACATCATGAACGACCAGGGGTTTGATGCCATTCAGGCGATGGCCGGATGATTATCATTTTTATGTTTTTGATTCATCAAGACGACGAATTGCACATATCATATACTTAACTAAAAACAACAACACATTATGGAAGAGAAATCGAGCCATGGAGGCAAATGTCCGGTAACCGGCGCTACGGCGAAGAAGGCACCGGCCGGTATTGGAACAGGCAACCGAGACTGGTGGCCGAATCAGTTAAAGCTTAATATTTTACGTCAGAACTCATCGAAATCGGATCCGATGGGTGAAGATTTTGATTATGCCAGGGAGTTCAGCAGTTTGGATTACAAGGGTTTGAAGGAGGATTTGCATCAGTTGATGACCGATTCCAAGGAGTGGTGGCCTGCTGACTTTGGTCATTACGGTCCATTGTTTATCCGCATGGCCTGGCACAGTGCGGGCACTTACCGTACGGGCGATGGTCGTGGTGGTGGTGGCACGGGTCAGCAGCGTTTTGCGCCGTTGAATAGTTGGCCTGACAATGTGAACCTTGACAAGGCGCGTCGTTTGTTGTGGCCGATCAAGCAGAAGTATGGCAAGAAGATTTCGTGGGCTGATTTGATGATTCTGGCGGGCAATGTAGCGTTGGAGTCGATGGGTTTCAAGACGTTTGGTTTTGCCGGTGGGCGTGAAGATGTATGGGAGCCTGAGGAGGATGTATATTGGGGAGCTGAGAAGGAGTGGTTGGCTGACAAGCGTTATTCCGGTGACCGTGAGTTGGAGAATCCTTTGGCAGCGGTTCAGATGGGTTTGATCTATGTGAACCCTGAGGGTCCTGATGGCAATCCGGATCCGGTGTTGGCGGCCAAAGACATCCGTGAGACGTTTGCGCGGATGGCCATGAATGATGAAGAGACGGTTGCCTTGATTGCCGGTGGTCACACCTTTGGCAAGTGCCACGGTGCTGCCAGTGATGAGCACCTGGGGCCTGAGCCTGAGGCGGCGGGAATGGAGGAGCAAGGCCTTGGCTGGAAGAACGCCCATGGCAAGGGAATGGCAGAAGACACCATCACCAGTGGGCTTGAAGGCACCTGGACCAAGACGCCCACCAAATGGAGCAACAACTTCTTAGAAAACCTGTTCGATTACGAGTGGGAGCTCACCAAAAGCCCTGCAGGAGCACATCAATGGAAGCCCAAAGGGCAGGCCGGAGCAGGAAGCATCCCCGACGCACATGTGCCCGAAAAAAGGAATGCTCCGTTTATGCTCACCACAGACCTCTCGCTGCGCTTTGATCCTGAATATGAAAAAATCTCGCGCCGGTTCCTCGAAAACCCCGATCAGTTTGCCGATGCCTTTGCGCGCGCCTGGTTCAAACTGACACACCGTGATATGGGACCCAAAGCCCTGTACCTGGGCCCCGAAGTGCCTGAGGAGGATCTGCTGTGGCAGGATCCTACACCCGCAGTTGATCATGAGCTGATCGGCGACAAAGAGATCGACGACCTGAAACGTGCAGTGCTTGACGCAGGGTTGTCGGTAGCGCAACTGGTAAACGTGGCATGGGCTTCAGCTTCTACTTTCAGAGGCTCCGACAAAAGGGGTGGAGCCAACGGCGCCCGCCTGCGACTGGCTCCACAGAAAGACTGGGAGGTGAACAACCCGGCACAACTCGCCAAAGTGCTTGCCACACTGGAGAAGATTCAACAGAACTTCAACAAAGAACAGACTGCCAAAAAGGTGTCATTGGCTGACCTGATTGTGCTGGCAGGATGTGCAGCTGTGGAAAAAGCTGCACGTGACGGCGGCCACGATATCACGGTGCCGTTTACACCCGGGCGAATGGACGCCACGCAAGAGCAAACCGACGTGGAGTCATTCGCTGTGATGGAACCCATCGCCGACGGATTCCGTAACTACCTGAAAGGCAAATACACCATCGAAGCAGAAGAGCTGCTGGTTGACAAAGCGCAACTGCTGACACTGACAGCTCCGGAAATGACCGTGCTGGTGGGTGGGCTCAGGGCGCTCAATGCCAACTGGGATCACTCATCCCATGGCGTATTCACAGATCACCCGGAGGTGCTCTCCAATGACTTCTTCGTGAACCTGCTCGATATCAACACCACCTGGAAACCCGCCTCTGAAAGCGGCGACCTCTTCGAAGGGTTTGACCGGAATACCGGGAAAAAGAGATGGACAGGCACACGTGCCGACCTGGTGTTTGGATCCAACTCAGAGCTCCGCGCAATCTCTGAAGTGTACGGCAGTGCCGATGCCAAAGAGAAGTTTGTAAACGACTTCGTCAAGGCTTGGAACAAGGTGATGAACCTCGACAGGTTCGATATTATGTGATACTGACGGAGACCGGGGCACCCCTCTCCATCCAATAAGAGGCACGCACCACAGCGTGCCCAAAGCCGGCGCAGTGTACGGTGGTTTGGTTGCTGACAGTTGCTGTCAACACCCGGCACCGATACATCGCGCTGGTGTTTTTTTTTCGATCAACTCCCTTAAAAACAACTTTTTTCTTCTGAGCTAGGCAACTTTTATCGCAAAATACGTGTCTAAATGATGAACCCTTGTGAAACAATCCCGAAGGAAGCGCCCCCGGCGTATTTCGATATCTCTCTGGAAACTCAGATTCTACGCTTCTTTCCCACAGTTTTCAATGGTCAAAAAAATATGCCTCTAAGGCTAACAAACGATTAAAAATGTCGTATATTTGTAAAATAGATTCCAGACCGGATCATATCATATTGACCAATTGCGATTTACAACACACGTAGCGTTATGAATGACGCCTTACATACCAGATTCACGGTTCTCCTTACCATGGCAAGGCGGGGCATTCTGTTGTTTTTTGTGTTGATGTTCTCCATAACCGGGATGTGGTCACAGTCGAACCAGCAGAACAACCACTGGTATTTTGGCGAGTATGCAGGCATTGGTTTCACCGGTGTGAGTGCGGGTGCACTGACCGGTTCCAACATGCTGGCTCCTGAGGGTACGGCCACGATCTCAAATGACAATGGTGCGTTGCTTTACTATTCCAATGGATTAAGGGTGTGGGGAGCGAACCACCAAATCATCACCAATGGTGACAACCTGGCCGGCAATCCGGGATCTACCCAATCGGTTCTTTTTGTCCCCCACCCCACCCAGACCAGAGAAACCTACCTCTTCACTACTGATGCCGATGGTGGACCAAATGGTCTTCGGTACTCGTTGATTCGGAGAAGCACTCCCCCTGATACAACGATCCTGGTTTTGGGCAATCAAAAGAATATACTACTGCGCAGGCCTGTTACCGAGAGGCTCACTTTGGTCAGGCACTGTAACCTCAAGTCATATTGGGTCATTGCTCATGAATGGGGCTCAAACCGCTTCCTCGCCTATCTGGTCGATGACGACGGGCTGGATACGGTACCGGTGGTCACCGCAACCGGACCATCCTACGATGGGGCCATCGAAAATGGAATAGGATACATGAAACCTTCACCCAACGATGACCTCCTTGCCATCGCCGTGACAGGGAGCAACAGGGTGGATATCTTTTCATTCGACAACCTCCATGGAGAGCCCACCTTCCTATACTCTATACCCGATATTTTTCAACCTTATGGTGTTGAGTTTTCTGAGCTACAGGAGTATCTTTATGTAAGTGGATTGGACGGACGTATCTATCAATTCAACCTTACCTCTCCCAATGTTCCCGGTTCTATGGAGCTGATTGCCAGTTCGGGTAAGCTGACAGGAGCCCTTCAAATGGGGCGTGATGGTATCATTTATATTGCAAGAGAGATGGACTATTACCTCGGTTACATCGGTGCTCCCAATAACCATGGGCTGGCCTCCCAGTATGTGGAAAATGGGATCTATCTCAATGGCAACCGCAGCAAAGCAGGACTTCCACCCCATATCCCCATCCTGGAACATTTTGCCCTCGGAAACCAAACTATGTGCTTAGGCGATACCGCCTATTTTGATGACCCTTTCCTTTTACGTGTTGACTCTTTCATTT
The DNA here is from genome assembly GCA_007119395.1 of Lentimicrobiaceae bacterium. Lineage (GTDB taxonomy): Bacteria > Bacteroidota > Bacteroidia > Bacteroidales > SKPS01 > SKPS01. The sequence goes on along the minus strand of SKPS01000263.1, from coordinate 4,351 downwards.
TCTACTTTGGCGACAGATCCACCGGGATATACGACTCCACCACACAAATCCCCGCATGGCACATATTCACTGAATACGGTTACAACCCGGTAGAGCTTATTTACTATTTGTGTGGAGAACCGGATACCCTCACCGCCAGAGTGTGTGTTAACGGAGCCCCGGTAGTAAACCTGGGAAAGGATACTGCGGTTTGTGAAAACGTTCTGTACACGGTAAGTGCTTTTCTCAATGACGTCCATTGTCCCAGCATGCCGATAACATACTCATGGAACAATGGGCAATCAGATGCGGTGTTGAATATCTATCCTCCCGGCACCTATAGTGTAACCGTTACCAACCAATGTGGTTCCGGATCCGATTCCGTGGAAATTTTCGGGCTTCCGGTTCCTCCCGTCTCCCTGGGACCCGATCAAACCTTGTGCATCGGTGACACTGCAATCCTAATCCCATACCCCACCCCCGACTCATTGATGTGGTTCGATGGCACCAATGACCCCTTTAAGCTGATCGATACTACAGGCAACTACTTTGTGGCTGTAACCAATGAGTTCCTGTGCAGGGCTACAGCCAGCGTATACCTGGAATTCCTTGAACCTCCCAACTTTGAATGGGACATGCGCGATACAACCATCTGTATTGGGCACCCTATGGAGCTTGCCGCCGAAGCGGGCTTCGACAGCTACCTGTGGCAGGATGGCTCTACAGGAACCTCTATCCTGATAGCCGATAGCGGATGGTACTATGTGTTCGTCTCAAACCTGTGTGGCACCGACTCCGACAGCCTCTACGTCCACCTCGAAGACTGTCGCCTGAAACTGTATGTCCCTAATGCCTTTACCCCAAACGGTGACGGCATCAACGATGAATTCAGAGCCTATGGCTTGTATGTGGATGACTTCCGCCTGTTCATCTACAACCGTTGGGGCGCTCAGGTGTTTGTTTCTGAAAACCTCGAAAAAGGATGGGATGGCACCATCAACGGAACACCGGCTCCACAAGGGGTGTACGTTTACCATATCATCTACCGCGATGCCACCAATAAAACCCACCACCTCAATGGCACCGTCACCCTGATCCGCCGATAACCACACCACACAATGAAAAACCAGCGCATCTCCAAGCAAGCATGGATCCTCTTTTCCATTTTTTTCACCACCGTAACAACCAGCCATGTCACAGCACAGGAGACGAGCTTGTCCTTTGGTGCTGCCCGATCCTTCGGTATCAATGGAGTTACACACCCACTGTTTGAGCAAAGTGAAATAACCGGCTCGGTCACCAGTGCCACCGCCAAAAGGGTTACACCAAGCACAGGGTATAACGTTCGATGGGAGCTGAACCATTACCTGAATGAATATGTGGGTATCGGATTTCATGGAACCCTCATACGCGGCAACTGGCAACACTTCTCCTCAGAACGAAAAATCGTATTTGTACAACACACCGCGCGAAGCATCAAGTGCAACGGGTTCTCGCTGGCAGCAAACCTGCTGGTCAGGTTCCCCAACGAATATGTTTCACCCTACTTTTCACTGATGCCGGGATTCTTCTCAGGGTATCTAGACATCCATGATACAGTCACCTACTCAGAAGCACTCACCGCCTCAGTGTGGAAATACACAGGGATGAACTCTTTTTTCCTGGGAATGGTCGCAGGAGCAGATATCCACCTGAACGATCACCTTGCCCTCTTTGTTCAGGCCGAGCTCATCAACTTCACCACATCACCACAACGCGGCAGACTGATCACACGCAATGGCAGTGACTTCCTCGACAACATCCCAACCAGTGAGAAGAGAATTGTATTCGTGGAGCATATGTCGTCAGACTACAATCAATTGGTTGATGAATCGTTGCCTACACAAATACTGAAGCCTTACTTTAACCACGACAGCTTCCAGCTAAGGATCGGATTCAGAGTCGTATTCGGGTACCGATAACGGGTGTGAATTAAAGGGGGCGCTTGCCCCCTTTTAGTTTTGGTGTTTGATATCTTGTTGTGATTGATGTACTACCGTACGACCATCACTCTTTCGCGAGCCAGCAAGTGGTTTCCATCGCGAACGGTGATCAGGTAGTACCCTTGGGGGAGGTCTGATACGGGGATCATCATTTGGTGTTTCCCTTCGGGCATCACCCCTTCATGGCGCTGCACCATCATTCGGCCGGAGAGATCATACATCGTGATGGTCACATTGGTGGTTTGGTTCAGTTCCAGCGCCAGGGTGGCCGCATGGGTTGCCGGGTTGGGGTACACCACCAGTTCGGCAGTACGGACGGAGGGGGTGGCTACGCCAACAGGCAAATCGTAGGTCCACAACTCCCTTTCAAGGTTCTCCCAACTACCGCCCATCCACTCCTGGAGGATCTGCTCATGCAATCGACTCTGTACGTCATAGGTCATAGTATAGAAATAGTCATCCTCCCAGGCTGCACCATCCCACCACTCTTCAAGGATATGGATCAGTACATCCTCTGCATTGTAAGTGTAAGTTTCACGGGCATAGTTTTCCCAAGCTCCAATCCAGGTTTGAGAGATCACCTCAGTACGGAGGCCACCAGCATCATAGGAGATGAGGTCTTTGTAGACATCTTCCCAGGTACCTGCTATCCACTCTTGTTCCAATACCTCGATCATCAAATTGTTGGCATCATACGTCATCAGCTCACGCCAGCCATCCACCCAAACAGAATCCAACATATCGTACTCCTGAGACAATAATTCAATGATTTGATCCTGGGCGTTGTATGTCATTACGATCCGGGCAATGCTCCTCCAACTCCCCATGAAGTAAACTTCAATAACCACTTCAACCGGATTCCCCTGGGCGTTGTTGGTGATGTTCATTCTCATGAAATCTTCCCAGGTACCTGTAGGTTCATCCCAGGTTTTCATCTCCATCTGCACCATATGACCCTGTGTATCATAGGAGTATGTCATCATGGCAGCATAGACCCACTGATTGTTAATCCATTCCCATTGATAGGTAACTGTAAGCGGATCATTGGCGTTGTAATGGTGGTTCTCTTTGTACTCCTCCACCCATTGGTTGTTGGCCCAGTAAAAATGCACCACTTCATTCATATAGGCGGATGTGGTGATCTTTTCGGTTTGTTGAGACGCACCGGGATGATTGATTGCCCGGGTTATAAACTCCACGCCCCGGTCAGCATGTTGTGCGTGACCTGCCTGGTCCATGACGGTCGTCAACTTCTGAGTAATGTGCTCCGGTAAAACCTTCCGGTCAGCCGGTGTGGAAAAAAGCATTCCACAGGTTGCAAACAGCAACATGATAAGGGTCATTCTTTTTTTCATCTCTCTTTTGTTTTTGTTTAAGAATATTTCATATCAGGAATTCTCCTGCAAATATAAGAAAAAGCAATTTCCGTTTGATTCCTTAATGGCAGTTTCTTTTTTTGAGGTGCTGAAGCCCGGCCCAAATAACCTATACACATTCTCTACCATGTTAGGTGGTGACCTCAATACATAAAACGACCGGTTGAATATGACCTTCTATGCTACTATATGTGGTTCTGTTGAGCAGATCAACGGAGACGATACATGGCACGCTTTGCTGATCTACCCCAATCCCGCTTTTTCGATCGTCTATTTCGAACTGGAGGAGTCAGCAGAAAAGATCAGCCTCATTGAGCTCTATAACATCCACGGTCGGCTGGTGGCGGAATGGCACCCGCAGAACCACACCGCTGCGTTGGATATATCTCATCTCTCCGGCGGAATATATCTTGCCAGGGCCACAGTGGGGCAAAAAGTGATCACCAGGAAGGTGGTGGTGAGGTAGGCTGTTGGCCGTTGGCTATTGGCTGTTGGCAATTGGGTAACCCGCAAACCATGCTATGTCCCGTAGGGACAGGATATTGGTAGAAAGGGAACCCACGCATACACCCAATGTCCCGTAGGGACATGATATGGGATGTTGGCTCCGCGGAAGCAGGGTGGCAGGTGGGTGCGATCAGATTTAAACAGTCGTAGTCAGCGGAATACAGAGATCTTTTATCATTTTTTTTCAAAAAAGTAAAATAAATTTGGTTTCGGACAAAAAATGTATTAGTTTTAACGCCTGAAATTTACATCAAATATCATACGTTGACACACACAGCGAATTACACCATAACCTTTCCCTTTATCATGGTCATTATGATCAGGGAGCTCCGCCGGACAAGTGGGTGGTTGCGGCATGGTGTTCCCTCGCATGAAGGAAAAACTTCCGGCCTTGTGTTGTCTCTTTCAAAAATTTTTCGTAAGGCGCTAGAGAGAGAGAGAGAGGGAGAGAGAGAGAGAGAGAGAGAGAGAGAGAGAGAGAGAGAGAGAGAGAGAGAGAGAGAGAGA
>SKPS01000279.1 GCA_007119395.1 Lentimicrobiaceae bacterium | reverse complement strand
CTTGTTGACGCCGATTTGGTTATTTGAATAAAAGGGGAAAACACAATGGATATCAACAGAAACAACTACCAGGAATACGCCGCAGAGTGGCTTGAGGGCACCCTTTCGGGTGATGCCTTGGCGGCTTTCGAGCATTTCCTGGATGGCGATCCTGACCTTCGGGTTGAGCTGGAAGCCATGCGTGACCTTACCCCTTTCGAAGTGGAGAGTTCCACCCGGAATCTTGTTACCGATTTTTCTGATCTGAAGCGCACCACCAATGACAAGATGGTAAACAGAGACAATTTCCTTGAGCTGGTGATGGCGCGCCTTGACGGTGAACTCAACGAAAGCTCTGTAGCAGCACTCGATGCTTGGCTAATGGCAAACCCTGATTGCAAGAAAGAGGCATCCCTCTTTGAGGCCACCCTGCTGCAGCCGGACACATCAATTGCCTTCCCCGGAAAAGAGGATCTCAAACAAGGTGTACGCAGTACAGGCGAGCATCTCTCGAAGGAAGCTGTAGAAGAGCTGATCATATCATCCCTTGAAGGGGATCTTACTGAAGCTGAAGAGCAGAAGTTGCAAGCGTATCTGGCAGAGCACCACGAGGCAGCAGAAAGCTACAGGCTGTTTGCCCTTACGTTTCTCCAGCCTGATGAGGGTGTGGTATATCAAGGGAGAGGCGCGCTCAAACAGCGCACCGTGATTCCGCTCTTTTCGCGTCAACAGCTGATACGCACTGTGGCTGTGGCTGCTTCGATAGCGCTGCTGGCAGGTGTATTTCTCTTCAGCCCAACCGACAGTGAACCGACGATGCCGAGTGGCAACAACCCTGTTCAGGTGGCAGTACAACCTGAGCTGCCGTTACCGGCCGGTCACTCACAGGCAGCCGATCCTGCTCCCCCGATTGCCGGCACCACACCGGATGTCGTGCACACAGTAACATCTACTCCCACCCTGGCAACGGTTGAACCGGAGGTCATTGAGCCGGAGACAACACCTTACACACCGTATCCGATAAGCACAGAAACACTGGAGCGTTTTTCTCCACGCATCGCTCAATCCATCACCAGTGGTCACCAGATAACGCCGGAGGCCATCACATTGCCCGCATCTACAGCGCAACGCGACATGAACCTTCCTGAACCTCCACAGTCAAGCCCGGCAAGACGTACCATCGAGGCGTTTCCCGTGGAACAGATCAGGTATGTGACCACCACCCACGAAGAGGGTGCCGGCCTGCTCGGCGAGGTGAGCATCTCCCGATTGGTTGCCATGGCCAGACCGTACGACAGGATCAACAACGCTGGCAAACAGCTCACAAACCTCTGGGTTCAACTGAAAGAGAATGCCATCCAGGAAGTATTACCGCTTAGATAATCAGCGGATAGAAACATCTTTAACACCTTACCAACCTTTTCGGCACAAAGCAGCGTGGTGTTGCTTTACATTAAAATAGTGACCGGGGGAGAAGTCTTTTACGGTCGTGGATCACAACGTTTCTGCGGTTGACCGTGATGATGCCTTCATCAACCATCTCACTGAGTGTGCGTGAGAGCGAGGGTCTGGCTACACCGAAGAGGTCGGCCAGCTCTGTTTGTGAACTGGGCAATACCACCTCGTCACCCTGCTTTTGCGCCAGCTCAAGCAACATGTGTGACAACTTGTCGCGAAGGCTTTGCATAGAGAGTGTTCTGATTTTTTGCGACAGGAACTGCCCTCGTGAAGAGATGGCGTTTAAAAAGTTTTGCAACACCTGCTTATCAGATTGCAACAGTGTTATCAGATCGGGTTTGGGTATGAGCAACAGGGCACTCTCTTCATTGGCTGTAACATTCACCGGGAAATGGTTGTTGCTTCCAAAGATAAACGACACAGCAATCGGGCGTGGTGCTTTAATGTCTTCTATTTTGATCACCCTGCCTGAGGCATCGGTCATCTCCCCTTTTACGGAGCCTTCCACCACGACATACAGGTAGTTACACTCTTCGCCTGCAAGGGCTACCATTTCACCTTTGGCATATCGTTTTACCTGCCAGGTGATTCGATCTAACATCTCGCCGATTCGTTCCGGGGAGGTATTGTGAAAAACAGGACTCTTAGAGAGTATCTCAGTGTATTGTATCATAAATGGGTCAGAAAGTTTCCGGCAAAGATACACTGAATCACCGATTCTGCGGGGAGCGGTGTGGTTCATCCCCTGGCAACGGAGCCCTTTTCCCCTTAGCGCCTCTTTCATATGTTTTGCTTGATTGATCTTTTGCTGAAGCTTCATAAAGAAGCCACGGATGCACGGATGGGTGCTGCCCGCATTGGCTTCTCTGCTGCGGTAGTTTTTTCTCGCAGAGGCGCAGAAACGCGGAGACGGAGACGCGGTTTTTTTTTCTCGCAGAGATTCTGTGTTATTTCTCGCAGAGGCGCAGAGCCGCAGAGGCACAGACGCTGATGTTTATTTCTCGCTGAGGCGCGCTGAGACGCGGAGGGTATTTCTCGCAGAGGCGCTGAGACGCAGAGACAAACACGGTTTTTTTCTCGCAGACGCAGACACAAACACGGTTTTTTTTCTCGCATGAGACGCGGAGGATTTTGCACGAAGAGGCAAGGTACGACATCAATAGCTCTGAATCACATTTGGTCTGAACCTGTTCGCACATACGAACTAAACCCCCTCAACACCCTAAACTCCCTCAACATCCTCAACATCCTGGCTTAACCATGGTGTTGGCACATTGATATACAGCAGTGTTGGAACCTTTCACAAAAGTCCCTATTTTTGTCCACGGAAACAAATCAAACAATAAATAATACAACAGATGAGAAAAACATGGTTACTATGGGCTTTGCTTTGTCTGAGCCCTGTGGTTGTTTGGGGCAGTTCGTACCCCATGGTATTGCAGTCGGATGCCGGTCAGTTTATTTCTGATGCTTTGGTATCGGAAATCACTTCGGCTTTGGTAGAACAGCATGGTGAGGCGGTGCGTGCTCGTGCCGAACGGAGTGTGCCCCAGGCGGCTGCTCTATGGCGTGCTGAGGATGGCACTGCCGAGGAGTTTGCCGAGTTCTGCAAGAAGCAGTTTGTAGGGGATGAAGCGGATCGCAGAATTTTGTTCGACCGGCTGATGACCAATTTTGAGATAATAAGTGGCAATATGCTGCGGATCAAAAAAGACCTGATGCGCCCCTTGCATCTCGACATGGGCCCTATCCTTCCGGTAGACCTTATGTTTGGCAGCTACGAGCCGGGTGCCCATGTGCGCGACGATTTTTTCAAGAACAAGATTGCCTTTATGGTGATCTTGAACTTCCCGTTTTACAGTTTGGAGGAGAAGATCCAATACGGGTCGGAATGGTCGAGGTTGGAGTGGGCTTATGCCCGTGTAGGTGACTACTACACCTCACGCCTTCCGGGTCATCTCACCCAGGAGATCTCCTCAGCTCGTACCGCAGCCGGAAACTATATTGCACAGTACAATATCTACATGGGTCGGCTGATCACCTCCGGTCGGCGGGGACGCACCCTCTTCCCCGAAGAGCTGCGGCTTATTTCCCACTGGGGCCTGCGAGATGAACTGAAGTCAAACTATGCTGAAAAGGGTGGTGTTGACAAGCAACGGATGATCTACGCTGTGATGAAACGAATCATCGACCAAAGCATCCCTTCGGAAGTGATCAACGACAGAACCTACCAATGGAATCCGTTCGACAACATCCTGTTATCAGATGGCAAGCAGGTGCCTTTCACCTCTGAGCCCGATACCCGCTATGAGTACTTGCTGAACAATTTCAGGGCGAATGTACAGGCCGACCCCTATTTTCCGGCACACCCTACGTTTATCCAGCGTCAGTTTGAGGCGGGGATGGAGATGACCCAGGAGGAGGTGCGTGACCTTTTCACAGGGTTTATTTCGAGTCCACAGGTGAAGGAGGTGGCAGCCCTCATCAGCGAGAGGCTTGGGCGCAAGCTGGAACCATTCGATATTTGGTACAATGGGTTCCGTGCTGTAGGGAGTCTGTCAGAGGAGGAGCTCGACATGATCATCCGGGAGCGCTATCCTACCGCAGAGGCTTTCCAGAACGATCTGGCACCCATTCTTATGAGGTTGGGATTTCCTGAAGAGCGTGCGCTCTTCTTTGCGGAGCATATCCTTGTGGAGGGCTCCCGTGGGGCAGGCCATGCATATGGCTCTCTGACACGCACCGACCCCGTGCTGCTCCGCTCCCGTATCGGTGCCGATGGCATGGACTACAAAGGTTACAACATCGCCATGCATGAGTTCGGTCACAACGTGGAACAGGTGATCACCCTCCACGACGTAGACTTCTACTCCCTGAACCGTGTGCCCAATACCGCCTTCACTGAAGCCCTCGCTTTTATGTTCCAGAAACGTGACCTGGAGGTGCTCGGGCTGGCCGAAGAGGATCCCCTCAGCGAACACATGAGCACATTGGCCAACTTCTGGTCTTGCTACGAGATCATGGGCGTGTCACTGGTTGATATGGGCGTGTGGGAATGGATGTACGAAAACCCCGATGCCACGCCGGCACAGCTTAAAGAGGCCGTGATCAAGATCGCCAAAGAGATCTGGAACCAATACTATGCTCCTGTATTCGGCACACGCGATGAACCCATCCTGGCCATCTACTCGCACATGATCAGCAACCCTCTCTATCTCTCAAACTACCCGCTGGGAAGAGTGATCGATTTTCAGATCGAGCAACACATCAGTGGCAAAGACTTCGCAACGGAAGTGCAGCGTATGTTTGAACTGGGACGATTGATTCCGCAGGAGTGGATGAGACAGGCCACCGGCTCAGAGGTTTCGGTGCAGCCCATGCTGGATGCAACCAACGAGGCCCTGAAAGTGGTGAGGAAGTAGAAAAGGAGTCTGAACATACAACACCTGCAAGGAGCGGAGCCCTTCAACGGGCTTTGGCGCAGGGAAACGGGTGCTGTTAAGCCCTCCGTTACTACTGACCGGTTCGGATAACAGCCCTGTCCTCCTCCCTCTGCCCCGGTGAATCATCAGCCACAGGGCGATACCCCGACATCGTATAGGTAAGCCCAATCCACACAACACGGGAAACAGGCTTGCTGTGGTTCTCGATGGAAAAATGGGGGTGCCGGGTGGTGATATGCCATCTCCTTTGATCCAATACATCCGTTATCAATAAACTCAATGACAACCTCTCATTCAACAGACGTTGCCTCACCCCGATGTTGGTGTACCATACAGGCTCTATGTTAAACTGTGGCAAAGGAGTCAGCGACTGATACACAGACGAAACCTGAACCTGGGTCTTGGTTGGTAACCTATACGTGATGCTGCCTCCTGCGGTCCAGGCAAAACCCTCATTCGAAGCAAACTCGGCATCATGATAGCTCTTCGACCTAGAATAGAAAAAGGAGCCGTTGACCTGTAAAGTCACCCCCTTGATATGCTCTGAGGTCATATCAGCATCAAGACCGGTGCGTCACATCTCTTTGATGTTATCAACTGGTTGGTATGTATTTTTGGGAAGGCGCTTCTGATGCTGAGTCTTACCATATGACCTTTCACAGGACGAAACCACCATCCCAGTTGAGCCGACTGCATCTCATCCCGCTGAACGGATGAGATCTCCTGGTCTATCTTACTCCCTTCGTTGAAAAGGTGCCGAAACAGTTGACTTGAAGAGGGAGTCTCTTCATGCCGTACGCTGTAATTCAGATGCACCCCAAAACGCTCTTTGGTGAGCCCCACTCCAAAGCCACCATTCACCCTGCCGGGAAAACCATAGTTCACCCGGGCATTGCCGGAGAATCCCCTGCTGCGGGTCTCCCTGGTAACAATGTTGATAATCCCCCCACTCCCCTCTGCTTCATAGGTAACATCAGGATTGGTGATGATCTCGACCTGTTCAGCCAGCGAAGCAGGCAAAGCATCAAGCATGTCTATCTCCACCGGCTGCCCATCGATCATCAGCCTTACATTCGAATTTCCACGTAAATAGACGGTGTTGTCGGCATCAATGATGATGTTTGGCTGCTCCCTTAACAAGTCATAGAGTGAACCGGTGGTGCCGGCAGCACTCTGATCAACCCTGATGATGGTTTTATCCGTGGTGATACTTTGTCTGGAAACCTCTCCGGTAACCGCTACAGCTTCAAGATAAGAGGCGGAGGGCGACAAAAAGAGTGTGTCGAAATGGGTCTGAATTGAATCGGAAACAAACAAAAACCCCCAGCTTCTTATATAGCCCATACGATCAACCTGCAGGTAGTACTCTCCAGGTGAAACATGAGACAATCTGAATTCTCCCTGTTGGTTGGTTAATGAACCATTTACCAATGAAGAATCCCCCGTGGCGTGTAAAGTGACAGTCGCATACTCAACCGGAGAATATGTCACGCTGTCAATCACTACTCCGGCCAGCTCAACATTCTGATGTTGTGCGATGATCGCTGTAGAGACCAGAGTTGAAAACAACAAAAAAAACAGTTTCTTCATGCAAACATACTTTATCCCTTAACACCGTGCTTATTGATGTAAAAGTTGCAACGCTTTCTCTACTGCCGGGTCTTGCCGGTTGTACACCATAAAGAATGCCTGTTCACCAAACACATTTCTGGCCACATGGGCTTTGATCAGGTGAAAAATCCTCCTCTCGGTGTTTCCTGTGATGGTGCCAACCGGCATCCTGTGCTCTCTAAGGAACGCCAGAAAGCTGCGACGGGCATGTCTGTCAAAAACATATTGTTCTACAAACTCACTTTCAGAATATTGGGTGGTGATGGCATGCCGGTTTCTGTCGGCATAGTCGTAGGCAAATTCAAAGATCAATCCTGTTCTGCTGATTCTTCTGATCAGGTCATTGTCGTCAGGGTGGTGGAACGGTATGAAGAAATCGGGTGTAATTCCCCCGCCGCCGTACACTGTTCTCCCTTTTTTAAGTGTTTGGAACTTCAGCGAGTCGTCTATTTCTGCTGTATCGGGTGTTTGCAGAGCGTCTGTCTGGAACCGGTCGAACAATTCGTTGAAGTAGTCGTCGTGGTGTTGGGTATAGGGTTTCTGTATGGAGCGGCCTGAAGGGGTGTAGTATCTTTCTGTGGTGACCCTGAGGGCAGATCCGTCGCTCAGGGGGATTTGTTGTTGCACCAGCCCTTTCCCGAACGATCTCCTTCCGACGATATACCCTCTGTCGTGATCCTGAATGGCACCGGCCACGATTTCACTGGCCGAGGCACTGAAGTCGTCAATCAGTATTACCAATGGCATCTTTTGGTAACGACCGCGGCCATTGGCACGGTGCACCGTTCTTCGGCCACTTTTCCCCATGGTGTATACAATCAGATCCCTGTTGCCGAGAAACTCATTGGCCACCCTGATGGCCTGGTCAAAGACGCCGCCACCATTGCTGCGCAAGTCAAGCACAAGCCGCTTAGCACCTGCTGCTGAAAGGTTGCTCATGGCCTGCATGAACTCACGGTATGTTTTGCCTGTAAACGTATTGATTCTCAGATATCCGGTTTGCTGGTCCAGCAGGTAAGAAGCGGCCACACTGTTTGTAACAACCACGTCACGGGTAAGGGAGAAGTGGATAAGATCACGTCGTCCGGGCCGCAATACCCCCACTTCTACAGTGGTACCGCGTGGCCCTTTCAGTTGCCTCATCACCTCCTGGTTGGTCAACTCTTCACCCGCCATCACCTCGCCATTCACCTCTACAATCCTGTCACCACCCTGAAGACCCTCACGCTCAGCAGGCCCTCCCGGTAATACATTCAACACAACCACCGAGTCATGCCTGATGGTGAACTGCACCCCAATCCCTTCAAAATGACCGGTGATCTCTTCATTGATCCGCATCATCTCCTCAGCGGAAATGTACACAGAATGGGGATCAAGCTGTTCCAGCATCCCCTGAATGGCAACATCCACCAAACGCTCCCTGTCAACAGGATCAACGTATTTCTGATCCAACAGATAGATGATATCCTGAATTTTTCCGTAATGATACACCCCGGATGAGCGGGCACCACCCAACATTCTGTTGAGCGGAGTGAGCTTTGCTCCGATAAACATCCCAATGATAATCAGTGCAGAAAACACTAAGGGGAGCACCAGCTTTCTTGATTGATTCATAGCAGGGTTGTTAGGTGATGAGTAAAAAAAATGCCCATGAGACCATGGGCATTTTGTCAGCCTGTACCCGGGGCCGGGATCGAACCGGCACGAGTGTTACCTCACTGGTTTTTGAGACCAGCGCGTCTACCAATTCCGCCACCCGGGCATGAACGGTCAAGGGATGCAAAAATAACACTTTTTGCCAAACAAGAAACCAGATCGAAAAAAAAATGGCGATTGGCTTGTTGGTTGTGAACGGTGAACTTTTTAGGTCCATACGCAAACCATGCTATGTCCCGTAGGGACAGGATATTGGGGTTTTGACTCCGCGGAAGCGGCTTGGCGACATTCCGATGCCGTCAGGCATCGGACCTTAGACCAACCAATACCTCATACATCAAAAAGATCAACGCGCCTCACCCTTGTCCCCAACGTACCCATTGTCCCCAAACATATTGTTCCATTGACGACTTTGCAGCATCTTGCTGTTATTGAACCCACCATAACGCATTGTGCTGCAAAAATAATTTCCGGTTTTTTGCGGAGATGAATGAAAAATGCACTATCTTAGCAACCGAACAAAACGCTGTTTCATTTGGCACATACCACTGCACATACCATAGCCGCCTCTTTGTTGAACAGGATGTTCTTGAAAACGCTCCATTTCATGGGTGGTGTGCAGCTATGCAAAGCGCTCTTACATAAGATGCATCTCCCCGGCGTAGCAGCGCCCATTGTTGATTTTTTACTTTTAGGAGCGCTTAGAGAGAGAGAGAGAGAGAGAGAGAGAGAAGTAATCAGCGAGTTACGTGTTTTGGGGGCTGCTTATGCCTCTATACCATATCTATTTTTTGGTTGGGTAAGAATGATTTTGAGGAACATGGCCTGTGGCTGTAGTTACAGCAAAACCTTCAACAAATAACAGGCATACATTGAGGGTTTACATGCAATACCACGAGGCCTTTCTGTTGAAAAATGTGATTTTAACCATAGAATTAGTGAAAGTTGTAAACCATGAAAAGCAAACCAATCCAACAATTGTTTCTGATCATCACCCTGGTGCTGGT
>SKPS01000083.1 GCA_007119395.1 Lentimicrobiaceae bacterium | reverse complement strand
GTATTGCATCTCAGCATTGATGGTCCCTATCAGCTCTCCCCTTTTGCCAATCTGACTGTTGAGCAGGTTGATCTCTGCTATAGAGAGTTCACGGCTTCGCTTGGTTTCATTGAGCATTTGCTGGTTGACCCTGATCTGCTCACGAATCTGCCGCTGCTGGGTCTCTAAACGCCTCCGCTCAGGTGATGCCTCCTGCTGCCCCCAATGAACCACAAACAGCAACATCATGGCAGTGATCAATCCCCACTTGAGCGGAAAACGCCTGTAAAGGTTTCGGCAAGCACTACCAACCTCATGGACTCGCAATAACAGCAGATCCTTTAAGCGTTGCATTCTATGTTTTAGCCGTTGCTTCACTCTATTTTTTACCTTAGATCCATTGGTTTATAGCTCCGTGGTATCTGAAATGGGAATGCCAGGACCTCATTCGTTTTAAACGAGTCAGCCGCAATCTGCAACCTCGTTTCCATCCCCTGATCATTTATGTTCACAGCAACGATGGCAGGCAACAGCATCTCTCCTACTCTGGTAAACTGATCGTACTGCGCTTGAATCCTACGTCTTTCGTAGCTGACCTCAACGCTGTTCTGCATGATGCGGGCATTCTCTGTTGAGATAACAATTTCCTGGCGTGTGACAGAAGACCCTTCGGGTCGGGCTCTGCCGTCTCTGCCCTGGTTAACACGATACCTTGAGGGGTATATGATGGTGCATTGCCCCGGCACCAAACAATCGGTTTCAACAGGTTCATCCGACCAGTTTTGCAGCGGATTACCGAGCAACAACGCCTCCACCATGTCGTAATCCACGTCAAGATTAAACTGTTGGCCAAAGAAAGCATAATCCCCTGCAAAATAGCGGTTGCTGATACGATCCATCAACCATACCGAATCAAGGGAGAGCATGATCCTTCCGATTTCAAAGCCAAATTTCCTGGCTGAGATCCAAACAATGGAGTCTTTGGCAATCCGTATGTTGGCATTCACCGAGTTTTCTGTGCCTCCAAAGTTCACCATGAGCTGTGCTCCATAGGTAATCATCCCGAAGCGTGCGGCAGCATCGTGCATTGCCGACGGTGGAGATTGCATCACCGGCAGGGGCTTTACCGGCTCCTTCACTTCCGGATCAGGGGCTTTACGGAAGATTTGACAACTGTTAAAAAGCATCATGCCAACAAGCGTGGCGACCAACAGCAGGCTGTTATTGAAATTGTTGAAAGGATTTTTCATGGCCACAAGTTATTTCCGTTGCTAAGATCCCTGGCTTTCTCCCGGGCTTTTTCTGTCTCTACACCTTTTTCAAGATGGTGGTACATATCGGCAACATGTTCCATCACGAGGTAATGTTCAGGATATTGACTGACAAGCTGTTGAATTTGATCGGCACCTCTTTCCCTGTTGCCGGCCAGATTGATCCACACCTGGCACACTGCATGAAGAGAAGGTGTTAAAGCGTTTCTCACCGCAGGTGACATCCGCAGGTTTTCGAGGTGCTCTGCATCGCTCCATAACACGGCATATCGGTAGTGGTCGGCCACCATATAGGGTTTCAGCAACCCTTGTCTCAGGGTTTTTCTATAGATTTCTCTGGCTTGTGCCGGTCTGCCCGACAATTCCATGGCGCGTGCCATCGCATGCTGCAATTCATACTCGAGGGTATCATTCATGACCACGAAGAAGCGTCCTTGTTCAAACGTGACCAATGCTCCTGAGAGGTTGTTGCCATAGAGTTGCCCCATGCCATGAAAGAGGTAGAGCAGCGATTGTTCCGGGAAGATGCTGAGTGCTCGGGCACCTTGTGTACGTAGCGCATCGAAATCGTAGACAAGCCATGCGCATCGGAGCAGTTGTTCCCACACCAGGTATTTGGTGCTGTCGAGAGCCACCACACGCTGGAATTGTTCAAGCGCTTCCCGGTACCGGCCGTCACGGTAGAGGAAATCAGCGTATACTGACCACCCCTTTGGGTTTTCCGGGTGCCTGTCAACCATCATATCAAGCAGGTTATAGGCCTCTTCAAGCAATTGGGGATACTTCTCGGTCACATGATAGTATGAGGTCATCACCACCACTTTGGCGTCTATGCTCAGGTTGGGCGATTTAAAGGCCTCGTAGAGTTCCCGGTAAGCTCTCTCGTCATCCCCTTTACTTCTATAGTAGTTTGCCAGATCGAAGCGCACCTCTCCGTTGCGTGGCTCTAACCTGAGGATCTCCTGCCACAGTGGCAACGCTTTATCGGGCTGGCCTCTGTGGTAATAGAAGGCTGCCAGCGCACCAAGATAACGTGTCTCAAACGGATAACTCTCAATCAGCCATTGCAACGATTGCTCAACCCGCCTGTGCCGACCCGCCGATTCGTAAATATCGAGCATCTTGAGAAAGATCTCCTCGTCAAAGCCAAATTCATCCAGTATCTCCCGATAGGTATCCGCTGCCGCCATCCCTTGTCCACCCATCCGCTGTGCATGAGCCAGCGCCTCGTGCCATATCCGACGGGTGGGCTGCTGACGGATCACTTCACGGTATACAACCACAGCATCACGGTAACGACCGGCCTTCAACAACAGATCACCATGTAACACCTGGTACCAGACGTTGTCTCCATCAAGTGAAATGGCCTTCTCAATATAGTAGAGTGCCGAAGCATAATCACCGCCAATGTGGTGGATGTCTGCCAACTGAAAATAGGATGGATGGTGATTGGGGTTTTGCTTCAAAACCTGATCCAGCAAATCAATGGCCCGTGAAAAGTTGCCTAAAATCTTCTCTTTACTGGCATCGATATACATGGCTGACACCATCAACTTGGCCGAAGTAACACTGTCGGCAGGTTGAACAGCCACCGAATCCTTCCCTGTGCGACCGGTACGTCCGGCACGACAGCCTGTCAGGTGGTGCATGGCAACCAGCAACAACAGCCCAATGGACAATAATTTACTACTATTTGACAAATATTTCACAAGACCCTTTCTTTGTATCCTTTCCAATCACTCACTTTTAAATGTTGTATAGTCACCAATGCTCACATCATGACACACGCCGGTGTAATGAACGTGACTTCCTACCATTGCATTGTGGAAGTTGGCATGCGCAATCTCTGAATTCTCATTGATGATAGAGTTTGATATCAATGAATTGGATATCATCGTGTTTTTCCCAACTGACACGTGTGGCCCTACAACGGAATTCTTAATCACAACACCCTCAGCGATTTGACAAGGTGGAATCAGGAGCGCTTCATGTAATATCAGATCCGTTGCGATCAGCTCTTCATGCCGGGTTAGCTCCAAAATGCGTTGATTGGTGTACACCGTTGCATCTTTGTTGCCGCAATCAAGCCACTCATTGACGGCACCGGTAGTGAAGGTGGCTCCCTTTTCTATCATGTGCTGCAAAGCATCGGTCAGTTGATATTCACCCCCTTTAGAGATATCATGGTCAATGAGGTATTGCAGCTCCTGTTTCAGGGCCTCTCCATTTCTGAAATAGTAGATCCCGATGATGGCCTGGTCAGAGATAAATTGTTGGGGTTTCTCGACGAAGCGTGTAATTTTACCCTGGTCGTTTGTGAGCACCACACCAAATTGTTCTGGCTTTTCTACCCTGTGTACCCATATGGTTCCATCGGAGGATTTGTCGAGTGTAAAGTCGGCGGAGAAGAGGGTATCAGCGAAGGCGACAATCACATCGTGGTGATTGAGTGCTTCTTTGGCACAGAGGATGGCGTGGGCTGTCCCCAGTGGTTGGTGTTGGTAGTGGATGGTTCCTTTTGCACCGAGTGCGTTGGCGATGGAGACTAGTTTTTTTTCGACTGTCTCTCCGAATTCCCCGACGACAAAGGCGATTTCATCGACTGGTTCATCACAGACGGTACTTACGCCCTCCAGCAGTCGTTGCACGATGGGTTTGCCTGCGATGTGAATCAAAGGTTTTGGAACGGTGAGGGTGTGGGGTCTCATTCGTTTACCCAGCCCGGCCATCGGAACAATTATTTTCATGATTGATATTGGGTTATTCTTTATTTCTGATGAGCGACGCCACCTGTACTACCAAAGCCACCTTCTCCCCTCTCGGTTTCGCTGAGTTGAGCAACAGGTTCCCAAGAGGCCTGCACATGTGATGCAACCACCATCTGTGCGATACGATCACCAGGTTGTACAGTGAAGGGATTCTGCGACAAGTTCACGAGGATCACTTTTATTTCACCGCGGTAATCGGCATCAATGGTTCCCGGTGTATTCAGGACAGTAACACCATGTTTTGCGGCCAGTCCGCTACGTGGTCGCACCTGAGCATCATATCCATCGGGCAGGGCCATGAAGAGGCCAGTTGGAATGGTGGTTCGTTCCAACGGGTTGATCGTGATCGGTTCCTTTAGATCAGCATGCAGATCCATCCCTGCCGATGATTTTGTTTTATAGAGCGGCAGTGGATTGGCAGATCGATTGATAATGGGTATTTTCATACAGGATCGTTTCGGTTTTCCATGTACAAACGTACATGTTTTTTCCGAATGAGGAGTAGTGCATACGCCAAAAACAGCAAAGCGTACAGGGTGAGCCTTAACCAGAGGTTTTGTACTGTAATAAAGGTGGAGGCATAGTATACTCCCACTGCCCCGGCAAGTCGTATCAGGTTTGTTAACACATTGTAGGGTACAGGGAAGTGGCGTTGTCCGAGCCAATACGAGAGGGTCATGATCAGCAGATTGGCCAGAAAGAAAGCCCATGCCGAAGCCATGTACCCGAAATGGGGTATACCCACAACATTCACAACCACAATCACTGCTGTGCCAGCCAGCGCCAGCCAGGCACCATAAATGGTTTTGTTGGTGAGTTTATACCACATCGACAGGTTAAATCCAATGCCTTGAAAAACAAAGGCAAAAATAACCACCGGCACAATCTTTTTCCCTTCTCGATATCCTTCATCAACAAAATAGATAAACAGGTCATCGAGAAACAGCATGGTCCCCAGGAAAATAAGAGCTGACAAGGTGACAAAGGCATCCATAACTACGGGGAAGATGTTACGTGCCTTGTCGATGGTTGCATGGGCAAAGAAGAAGGGTTCTGCGGCGTATCTGAATGCCTGCAGGAAGAAGTACATGATGATTGGTATCTTGAAACATGCGGCGTAAATTCCCACCTGTGCCATGGAGACACCGGCAGGCAGCAACCAAGTAAGCAGCAATCTGTCAATGGTTTGGTTGATGGTACCGGCCATGCTTAACAGCAACAACGGCAGCGCATACACGATCATCTTTCGCCAAAGGGCAACATCGAACTGAAGTTTATATCTGAAGAGAGAGGGGACAAACACCATGAGCTGGATCATGCTGGCAATGATGTTGGCGGCGAAAATATAGGCGATGACCACTTCACCATCGTATATATGCGCTACAAGCTGTTGCATCCATGGCGATCCGTTTAGTGCGATCCAGGGGACGGCAAAAATGAAGAACAGGTTGAGGCTAACATTGAGCAGGATGTTGAGCAGTTTGATCATGGCAAAGCGTGCAGCTTTGTTGATGGCTCTTAACCTGGCAAATGGAATCGCTACCAGTGCATCCATCCCGACAATCAGAGCGAACCATGTGATATAGCGAGGATTTTCGGCCACATTAAGCAGTTCAGCGATGGTGTTTCGTTGCAATACGATCAGCCATACAAACAAAAGGGTTGTGCTGAAAATTGAGATCAGTGCAGTGGAGAAGACCTTGGGACTCTTACCTGTGGTATTAAAGTAGCGAAAGAAGGCTGTTTCCATGCCATAGGTCAGAAATACGAGCAATATGGCAGCAAAGGCATACAGGTTGGCCACCTCTCCATATTGCTCAGCCACAAAGGTATATACATGGATAGGCACCAACAGGTAGTTCACCAGTCTACCGAGGATACTGCTGACCCCATATACTGCAGTTTGTCCGGCTAGTTGCTTTAATGGATTCATGGCTCGTATACGGGTATAGTGACAGTAAAGGTGGTTCCCACGTTTTGGTTTGTGGTGAAACTGATGTCGCCACCCATTCCTTCGGCAATATTTCGGGCTATGGCAAGACCGAGTCCCATGCCTGAACTTTTGGTGGTGAAGCTTGGCAGGAAAATTTTGTCGCGAATCTCCGGATCAATCCCTCTGCCGTTGTCTGCCACACGCAACAGAAAGGAATAGCCTTCACGATGTGCCGAAACAGTAATGACAAGGGGTTGGTCTTTACTTCTTGCCTGCAGTGCATTGTTAATCAGATTGATCATAATCCGATTAAGCTGTTCCGGGTCACAATATACCATTGCATTGTCTGGCAGGTCGATGTGGGTTCTCCATTGCACCTCTGGGTATCCACTGTACAGTTCCAAGGCAGTATCGATGGCACTCTTGAGCTCGACCGGTGCTTTTTTGCCCCTGGGCATATTGGCGAAATCAGAGAAGGCAGAGGCGATGGTGCTCAGTGACTCAATTTGCTCATTCATAATTTTTGCAAAACGGTTGAATTGCTTACGCCACAGTTCGGGGTCATTTTCAAGCGTCTTTTCCAGATGCTGCAGGTTGAGCTTCATCGGGGTGAGTGGGTTTTTAATCTCATGTGCCACCTGACGGGCCATTTCACGCCATGCACTCTCACGTTCACTGCGAGCCAGCAAATCAGCACTCCTCGCCAACTCATCGATCATCCTGTTGTACTCGCTAACCAACTCCCCAATCTCATCCTGGACCTCCCAGTTGATCTTCTCGTTGATCTGTCCCAATTTCATTCTCCTGATCTTTTCACGTATCAAAATCAGCGGCTTGGCAATCATATCAGAGATAAAAAAAGCATACAGCAGGGTAATGGCTATCAACAACAGGTAAATATTGATAAAAGCCATAAGAAAACTCGAAATCTCGTCGGTAAGCTCACTCTGACGTGCGAAATAGGGAAGATTGATGTAGGCAATAATATTGCCTCTATGGTTTTTGAAAGGGATATATGCCGACAGGTAGCTGAGCCCTCCTATTTGCTCCTCGTGAATAAGCAATGTTTTCTGGTACACCACCATTTCACGATATGCATCGGTATTCATTCGGTTGTTGATCAGCCCTTCATCAAAGATTCTCGGGCGCGAAGAACCCAGCAAACTGCCATTTTTATCAAACAGATTGATGTCTGTGGCAAATACATCATTAAAGGCAGTTAATATCTGAGATATATAGGGTGTTACCTCCTCATCAAGAATTTCATGGTTTGCCAGGGTGTGCTCCATTTCTATCCGTATCGATCGGGCCTTTTCTCTGAGGTTGTCCATATTCTTATTGTGGTTCAATACACTGATGTAATAAACCGATGTGCCTCCCACCACCACAAAAGAGATTACAATAACTGAAAACAGGGTAAGTTGCAGACGGAATTTGAAGTTTGAGCGCACCTTATACCCCCTTGAGAAACGATTCCTGATCACATTGGAGAGGCTGAAGATGAACAGAAAGATCAGCAAAAACAATGAGAATGGAGCGATCATGCCGAGTAATCCTATTCCCGGTTTACTGATAATGAGCACTGTATCGGGCCCGGTGGGATAGAATAAATGGGAATAACCACCCTTCGAGAAAAAGTGGGGAGCAGTTCGGGAATCACCGTATTGTTTGAGATTGATGCTGTAGTTGTACTTCCCGTAACTGGCAATCAGCTGTCCATCCTGATAGCGGGCATTTGTGTATTTAGCCAATCCTGCTTTCTCTTTAACAGATTGATCTACAAGTAATTCAAGATACCCTACATCCACAGGAACCAGTTTTGGAAACAGCTCTATAAAAATCCTTACCGACTCTTGCCTCCCCTCTATATAGAAGTCGTATCTCACCACCCCCAGGTAATTCACCTGGCCCATGTGATCGGATATCAGAATAAAGTCTGGCACCATGGTAGTTCTACCGTACTCTTGCACCTGGTATTCGAAGAAGGAGTAACAATCAATCAATTCTCCAGTATTTTCAATTACGAGCACATGATCAGGGTTGCACAAGGTGACCTGAAAATGGTATTTTGACCAGAATCGCTCACCACTCTGAAAGTAGATATAGAGAATATAGTTGATGATCTGCTCTTCGTCTGCCTCTGGATACAAGATCATTTCTGAAAGAATCGTATCCTGGTATAGCTTTTCCACAGCCTGTCCAAACAGAAATTCCGCCATGGGGTCATCTTTCTGCGCATAGTCGGCTGCAATCATCATCCGGTGCTTCTGTTCTTTTTGCTGTGTATGGGTGTTGAGCATGTATGTGAGGCATGCTGACACAATCACAAAGAGTAATACTTTAAAGTTGAACGGTTTAATTCGTTTAAAGTGCAATAGAAGGAATACTCCCATCATTGAACCAAACATCACGGCAGTGATCCACCCTCCGGGGTGGTTGGTTGAGGCAGCTCTTACGAGCAGGAAAGCGAGCAGAATGAGGCTGATGAGTATTGTATTGCGTATTCTTTTCTGCTCATGATACACCGCTGAGAAGATGGTTTCAAGGGCCAGAATCAAGCTGAAGGAGAGCACGATCATCATGATAAACCCTACCAACGAATAGAGATCTGCACTCAGCAGCTGGTTAAAGTCAAAAGTGAGGGTAGAATCGTAGACGAGGCTACGCATGAGGAAGGTGTAAGCAGCTATAAGCACGATGGCGATGATCATGAGCATGCCAGGAGCAGTTGCTTTGAGGAAGAGTGGACGTTGGATGGGTTTGAAGTTTCCATACCGATGGCAAGCCCATATGATGAGTAATACGGTGATTCCATTCAGAATGAGGTCACCGAATGAGGGGTTAAGCCATGACGAGGCATAGAGTTGAGCGTTAAAGAAATCGGTTTTATGCACTCCTGTCGGGAATCTGAAGTAGTGTACCAATGCCCTGATAATTAATGCATCGGCGGTGAACGCCAGCAAAGGAAATCCAGGTTTTTTCGGAAAGGGGTTAAATTTTCTGTGTAATTGCAACAGGAGTAAATTGACCAGGATAAACGAGAGTAGAAAGAGAAAAAATGCGATATTACCCTGGTTTCCTGGCTGCCATGTTACCTGGTCGAAGACGAGTCCAAAGAGGAAATTGTCGTCGGGGTCATATACATCGAAACCTGTTGGCTCTGGCGACAGATCGGGTACAGCTCTTATATTGAATGCGTGGTGGAATGTATTGGAGAGGTATTCATTACTATAGGGGTAATGGTGTTTTATTAAACTGAATCCCACGATTTTATATTGCATGTAAGCCATTTTATGCACCAGATACCATCCGTTTTGCATTTTCACCATTTGTGGATT
>SKPS01000297.1 GCA_007119395.1 Lentimicrobiaceae bacterium | reverse complement strand
GATCCAGAAGCGTGAATTGATCGTGGGTGTTTTCCCAGCGGCTGTAGCGGTCTTTTTTCGTTTGACTGGTGTTGAAGGTATTTCTCGCCACAACCTTGTCGAGGACTGGAATATTCAAGACATCAGCGATGCCTTTGGCGATGGAGGTGCATTGGTTATACCCTCTGATGCGCATTTTCTTCGGATGGAGAGGAACCGGTATTACACCGCTGAGATTGGCGAGTTCAGGGATCGACTTGAGCGATTTGCCACAGAGGGTGCCCAACATCGACCCAATGTCTTCACGCCCCTTGTATTTCAGTTGGTGAATCAGCTTTTGCACGCTGTTCCCTTTTTTATAATGCAACAAGGCGGAGCAGTGCTCCAGGTGGAGCCGCCCCCAGAACATCGCAGCCACTTTGTTGTCGGGGTTCCGGTGGTAGTTGGTGGTGGGCAAGTGCACCTTACAGGGGGTGCAGATCACCGGCTCAAAGTCGAACAAACTCTTGCCGCACACAGCACAGATGTTCGGGAAAAGCAAATGGAGCAACGGCTTGCCCCAGTTCTTGATCACAGAGGGTGTCTTCACGGATAATACAGGTGTCTTCATGAATAGTATATTTGCCGGTAAGGGAAAAAACGGACGTTTTTTTTGATGTGGAAATGTGGAGATGTGGCTGTTCTGCTTCATACCGGCGAAAAACATAATGCCTGAGAACAGAATGGCTGTGATGGTTTGCATAAGATAACCTCAGTTTTTGGGGAAACAAACAGTTTGATATCACACAGATAACACACATCTCATCCCGATGTGAAAAAAAAACAGCTTGTTTCATAAAATGAGCTATTTTTGATCCTGAGGAGATTCAGAAGGGAGCGGATGATTTTCTCTACCCGTCTCTCCTGACGATGACCTCACGAGCGTGTTGCACCAAAAACTACCATCTTGGACAAGATCGCTGACAATGTTGCCCCGAACACCATGCACCCGCTGAAAGAAGGGTCTTACCACATGCAAAAAATGGCCTCCGCCAGCTTATTGCCTCCTGCCTGGGATGAGCTGGCTCAATACTGCTTTCAAAAACGCGCTTTCTATACCTACACCGAGCAATACAACCCCTGCAAACAACGCTATTACCTGCTGTACCAGAATAACCGATTAATGGCCGGTGCTTCCGTCTACTCCATCAGAATCGACCTCCTCACCTTCCTGAACATCCCCAGTCCGGTGAACCTTCAGGTGGTGGGAATCCCGGCCACGGTGGCTCCAGGCGGACTGATCGGTGATAAGGCATCGGTGGAGATCCTGCTGCAACACATCCTGGCCTCCGAAAAGGGACTGGTGGTGGGGATGAACACCCCGGCAGACCTCAACTGCCACCCCGCTACGCCCATGCGCAATATGCCCACCATCGTCATTCAACACAACCACAATGCGTGGGATGAATACCTGACCTCCCTCCGATCCGACTACCGCAGAAGGATGAAAAAAATCAACCGAAAATTTGAAGGGGTCACAGAAGTGGTCACCGATTGTTCAGTATTCACCCAACAACACTATGGGTTGTACCTCCAGGTCTACAAAAGATCGAAATCAAAAGTGGAGAAACTCTCTTTCGACTTCTTCAAAAACCTCCCCCCGGAGTATAAGCTCACCACATACTATGCAGAAGAAACGCCCCTCTGCTGGCACATCACCATCGAAGACGGAGAGGTGCTCTGGTTCTTCTTCGGCGGCACCGATTACTCCCTCAACGCACAATACCACGCCTACTTCAACAACATCGCCAACCTGGTGAAGCACGCCATCAACAAAGGGTTCAAGGTGATCGACCTGGGTCAGACGGCCGAGGTGCCCAAAACACGCCTCGGTGGAGTACCCAGGGAACTATACCTCTTTATCTACCACCGGAACAAACTGCTCAATTTCCTCCTGCGGAAAGGTGCCGCCCTGCTGCAGTACAACCGGAAAATTCCTGCAACGAATGTTTTTAACCAACCAACCCCATCATGAAATACCCAACCCCACAGAATATACTCCCCGAACAGAACCGGATGGCGGTTCAACAGCAAACCAATGCCCACTCACCATGAGAATACTATTCATCAGACCCAGGCAATCGGAGCAGACCATAGGCCTGCAGCATATTATTATCGTCGAGCCTCTTGAGCTCGAAGTGCTGGCAGCGATGGCAGCACCCGATGATGAATTGAAGATTATCGACATGATCCTGGAGAAGGGGGATGTGGGGAATCACATCCGCCGGTACAACCCCGATGTGGTGTGTGTGACCGGTTACATCACCAACATACCCACCATGATCAACTATTGTCGCACCGCCAAGGAGATCGATCCGGCGATTGTGACCGTTGCGGGAGGGGTGCATATTGAAAATTTCCCGGAAGACATTGAAGATCCCCATGTCGATTTCCGGGTGGTACGCAATGCCACACGTACATTCCCCCAACTGCTTGACCACCTCAGGGGAAAAGCAGAGCTGCCGGCCGGGGTGCTCCGTCCGGGCGAGGTGAAAGATGAAGGCAAACTGCCCCCGTTCGACTTCTACTTCCCAAGACCGCGCAGAGACCTGGTGAAACACTATATGAAGCACTACTTCTATATCTTCCACGACAAGGTGAGCCTGCTGAAAACCTCGTTCGGATGCCCCTACAGCTGCAGCTTCTGCTACTGCATCGAGATCACCGGCCACAACTACGTCACCCGCCCCGTGAATGATGTGCTCGATGAACTGCAAGAGATCGAAGGGGAGGAGGTCTATATCGTGGATGACAATTTCCTGGTCGCACCCGCTAGGCTGATGGAATTTATCACCGGCCTGAAAGAGAGAGGAATAAACAAGAAATACCTGGTGTTTGGCAGGGCCGACTTCATTGTGAAACACCCTGAGCTGATACGCGATTTCAAAGAGGTGGGACTCACCTCTGTCATCGTAGGGTTTGAGTCTTTTTCTGATGACGAACTGGAAGAGATGAACAAGGAGATTGCCGCCAACGCCAACGAAGAGGCGATGGAAATACTCAACAAATACGGTGTTGACTGCTTTGCTTCGGTGATTGTCCACCCGAACTGGGATCGGAATGACTTCAAAAAACTGGTGAAAAAGTCCCGGGCTTTGGGGATTGAATATGTGGTGCTGCAGCCCCTCACCCCCTACCCCGGCACCGGGTTTCAGGTGGATGAGTCGAAGATGCTTTTCAAACGCACCGATTTCGACAAATGGGACCTGGCACATGTGGCCATCAAACCCGAGAAGCTGACCCTCACTGAATACTACCGTGAAATCCTGAAGGCGTATAACCGAATTGCCTTGTCGCCACGCACCATCATACGTCACATGAAATACCCGCTGAGGATGCAGATCCGGATCCTGTCGGGCCTCCACAGAATCAGCAATCAATACAGAAAAAGAGCCAAAGAAGCCAAACGCCATGCCTAAGATACTCTTGATACAACCCACCCAGTACAGCTCCCACCGCAGGGTTCTGATCAAACAGAAGAAGATCTACCTGCCGGGTCTGGTCTTTCCGCTGCTGGCAGCACTCACACCGCCACACTGGGAGGTGGAGACCGCCATAGAGGTGGTGGATGAGATCAACTTCGACACCGATGCACAACTCATCGGCATCGGAGCGATGGGTCATGCCACCTTCAGGGGGCTGGAGATCGCCGATGAGTTCAAACGAAGAGGCAAAACCGTCTTCTTCGGCGGCTATATGGCATCCATCCTCCCGGAATATGTAAAAGGTCACGCCGACGGGGTGATCATCGGCGATGCCGAAATTGCCTACCCAAAACTGCTGCACGACTTTGAAACCACCGGAAAGATCGAAAAGGTGTACCATTACCCCGTAGAGCACCTCGACAATCTGCCGGTGCCGAAATATGAGCTGTTGCTGAAGAAGAGGATCGGCTTTATGCTGCCGGTACAGGCCGCCAGAGGATGCCCCCACAGCTGCAACTTCTGCTCCATCGCCTGCATATACGACGGCAAGCACATCAGCCGACCCGTGGAGGAGGTGATGAACGACATCAAAAGGGTCAAAGAGCTGGGATATAAGATGTTCTATCTGATTGACGACAACCTGGTGGGGAACCCTGAATACCTCGAAGCACTCTGCACTCGTATTAAACCCCTCAGGATGAAGTGGGCAAGCCAGTGCACCATCAACATCGCCAAACACCCTGAATTGCTGAAGCTGGCATACGATTCAGGGTGCAGGATCCTGAGCATCGGCATCGAATCGCTGAGCCAGGAAGCGCTCGACTCTATGAACAAAGGGTGGGTCAGTGCCCGGGAAACCGGACAAATGCTTAAACAGATCATGCGCGCAGGTATCATGCCCAGCACCGAAATGATCATCGGAACCGATTTCGATACGGCAGACTCAATACGCGATTTAAGAAAATTTGTCGATCAGGTGAAGATCCCTATCCCCCGATTCTATATCCTCACCCCCATCCCCGGCACAGAGCTGCACAAAGAGTATAGCGATGCCGGACGGATCACGGTAAATGACTTTAGTAGATACAACGTCACCAGCTCGGTGTTTACACCGGCGAACATATCATCGGAACAACTCGAAGAGATGTACCGGTGGCTCAACAGGAAGATTTTCTCCATCCCCAGCATCCTCCGGAGGGTGGTCTTCAACCCCTATTTTTTCAGAAGGCCCCTGCTCGGCTTGTTTGCGCTGGGGGTCAACCTGCAGTACAGAGCGTTTGTGAAACGGGGCGACGCACCCAATATCCTGTAATCCACAATATGAAACCGATAGAGCCAATCCCGAAACTCTTGTCACTGAGTCAGCCCAAAGGGGGCACACCCCTCTTTACCACAGGGCCGGGACCATACGACTTCAGCCTCAATGAATACCGGTTCCAACTGGTGACAACGCCCCACCAGGGTGCGCAGTTCGAAGAGGTGTTTTACAGAGATTTCCACGAGATCCTCGGACGTGACCACAACAGCCCCGAATACCAGAAAATCGCACAGGGAAGCCGCCAGCTGGATGCCCGGTTCCATGAACACATGCTCCGGATGATCGCTCTCAACCCGCAAGATGAACCCATCGAAACCATCTGCTGCTACCTCGATACCATGGGAATACTCCCCGGCGAAATCAAAGAGAACTGCAACTTCAACACCCTCAGACAACACTGCTCCCTGATGGAGCTCGGCCGCCTGGCCATCAGAAAAGATTACCGAAACACCTCCCTGGTATCTATGGGCCTCATCCTCTTTATCATCCGAAATGCCCTCCTCCATGATATCGACCTGATCATTGAGAGCGCCTTCCCGAAAAATGTCCGGATGTTCAAAAACATCGGCTTCAACACCTTCTCACAAAAGATCAGCACCGACCACCTCTACCAAATGGAAAAAGAGCTGTGCTACTATAACTTCGCTACCAAACTCTACTCCTGGAAAAAGGATCAACCTCCGGCACACAGTGAGGGTTGCCTCAGCAACTACCACATCCGGATCTTCCAACTGCTGCCCGAAGATGAGATCGCCAACGCCTGTCACCGACTCCTGGAAAGAAACCGGACAAAACCCGGCCACCTCGCCTCCTATGCCCTCAATTATGGCTCCTTTAATACCCGTCACCAACACCCTGAAAGCTCAACACCATGACCACGAAACACAAGGTTCCCTTCCCCCCGGATAAAAGTGGCAAAGCGCGCTTCACCACCTTGCTCTTTGACTTCTGGATGTTCCTGCAACTGCTCCTCTACTACGCACTGTGCATCTTGTTCGGCCCCCCGGCAGTGCTGCTCGATCACCTCACCAAAAGCCGCCGGTTCTCGAAAGGATTGGCATCATTCTATAACTTCCTGGCAAATCTCTAAACTGAAACCATGACAACAATACTCATCATCTTCGGTGTGCTGGTAACCACGTTTTTTGCGTGGCGCATCTATTTCCTGCGTGATCCAGACCGCTCTGTCCCCGAAGGGAAAACCATCCAGTCGCCCGCCGATGGGACCATCCTTTACATCAAAAAGATAACCGAAGGAGAGGTGCCCGTAAGCATCAAAAATGGAAACACCATCCGGCTTGATGAATTGTCGGGCTTATCAGAGACAGCGCTGCATGAAGGGTGGCTGATCGGTATCTTCATGAGCCCCATGTCGGTACACCGAAACAGGATCCCCATCAGCGGAACAGTGAGCCTGCGGAAAGCCTTCGCACCGGGCAGGGCAACCCTCTCCATGATACTGGCCACCACCGATGTGCTGCTCCGTAGAAAACCATACCGCAACTACCCCTTCTACCTCGCCAATGAAAGGGTCACCATCGGCATCCAAAGCGAAATAGGAACCCTCTTTGTGACACAGATCGCCGATAAGTGGATCAGAAAAATTGTGGCCGATGTGAAACCGGGCGAAAAGGTGCAAAAGGGTGACAAATACGGGTTGATCCGCTTCGGATCTCAATGCGACCTCTTCATCCCTGCCATCCCGGAACTCTCCATCCGGGTGCAACCGGGACAATATGTATATGCCGGTCAAACCATCATAGCCACCTACGATACCAACAACACAACCACTGAACTATGATCACCATACGCCAAGCTCAATTCCCGAAAGATCTCCGTACCTTCATCGACCTGCCACACCACCTCTACGCCGGCGACCCTAACTATGTGCCTGAGCTCTATCTCACCATGAAAGAGATGCTTGACCTGAAGAAGTACCCTCTTTTCAAACACACCAAAGCAGATTTCTTCCTGGCCATGAAAGGGGATAAAACCGTTGGACGCGTTGTGGCCTTCAACAACGGTAACTACACCCGTTTCAGTGGCGAGAATGTGGGCTTCTTCGGATTCTTTGATTGCGTGGAGGATGAAGCGGTGGCCGGAAAACTCATTGAGGCTGTGGCTGAGTGGGGCAAACAAGAGGGGCTCCAGGCCATGATCGGACCCCTCAACTACACCGTAAGTGACTCGTGCGGCATCCTAACAGAGGGGTTCGATATGCCCCCTATGATCGGGATGCCCTACAACAAACCGTACTATGCCGCTTTGTTTGAAAAGCATGGGTGCACAAAACAAACAGACCTGGTGGCATACAAGGTGCCCTCCACACTGTTCCCCGAAAACCTGCAAAGGCATGCCCGCATCGCCGAAAGGCAACTCGAAAAAGAAGGGATCGTCATCAGACCTTTTAATATGAAGCAGTTTGAGAAAGACACCCAATTGTTTCATCAGGCATACAACAAAGCATTTGCCCGCAACTGGGGGTTTGTGCCGCTCTCCTACCAAGAATTCCGCTACCAGGCTGAAGGGCTGAAAAAGATTGCCGACACCGACCTGGTGCTGCTGGCCGAACACCAGGGGGAAGTGGTAGGGTTCATCTGCGGCATCCCCAACCTCAACGAAGTGCTCATCAAAATGCCCAAAGGACGCCTCTTCCCGTTTGGAGTGTTTAAATACCTCTACCACAAACGAAACATCCACACCGTCAGGGTAACCATCATGGGCGTGGTGGAAACGTTTCGAAACAAAGGGATCGATGTGGCACTATACAAACAGGTGTTTGATGCCGCACACCGCAAAGGGATACACTGGGCCGAAGCCTCATATGTCATGGAAGACAACACCGTAATGCACCGCATCATGAAAATGACCGGCGCCCACGTGTATAAAAGGTACAGGATTTATGTGAAGAAGGTTTAGAAAGTTGAGATCGTTGAGAAAGTTGAGAGGGTTGAGAGGGTTGAAGAGGGTTGAAGGGGGGTGAATTATGGATGCTAACAGCATGGCATACATGGTTTTACCACTGAGGTACATAGTTCATTAAGAGACACTTAGTGATACTCAGTGCACTTAATGAACTCAGTGGTAAAAAAAATCTGCGTTAATTCACGTAATCCGCGGTGAGAGAAGAAAAACCCGTTTATGAAGCCAAATAGCCAACGGCTAAATCAATTACAAATTACGAATTACAAATTACGAGGCAAAAAAGCCTAACAGCCAAGTAGCTCCACCAGGAATCGAACCTGGATCTATGGTTTAGGAAACCACTATTCTATCCATTGAACTATGGAGCCAATCCGGTTGCAAAAATAACACATTTTTTGCAGCTTGTCAAAATCGAAACGAAATAGGCCAAAAGACCTGTATAGATGAAAATGATAAAAATATGTCGAAAAATCAGCTGAAAATGTAAAATAAGTTTACAAAATTCAAAAAAAACGAAAAAAATTCGATCTATATGGTATTGTTGTGTATCTTCGCGGTATTAATCAATGAAGTGAATTGAAGAGATTCGGAGATTCGCGGATTTGATTCTGTAGGTCTTTGGTTTAAGAGACAAGTTGGGTTAATCTGTCTCTGCAAAAAAATTCCGGGTTTGCATACCTTTGCAGACCTGGTTTTTTTTAATACTTAGGTTAAGATGGCCGGTATCTATGTGCACATACCTTTTTGCAGGTCACGATGCAGCTATTGTGACTTCTTTTCTGTGGTGTCATTGACCCACCGGAAGGCTTTGTTACATGCTATGGCCGTTGAAATTGAACAAACGGCCGGGATGTTACACGGAGAAACCATCACTACCATCTATTTCGGAGGGGGCACTCCGTCGTTGCTCTCACCCACTGAAACCGGAAACTTGTTGTCAACAATTCACCAACTGCACCCTGTGGCATCCGATGCTGAGGTGACCCTGGAGGTGAACCCTGATGATGTAAATGTGGATCAACTCAACCGGTGGATCGATGCAGGGTTTAACCGTTTTAGCATTGGCATCCAGTCGTTTCATACAGAAGACCTGGCATACCTCGACAGAAGGCACAACCCCGACATGGCGAAACACGCCATGGAATTGGTGGCAAAAGCAGCGGTGACCTCCTACAGTGTTGACCTGATCTACGATATCCCGGGGCAATCGCCCCAACGGTTCGCAGAGAACCTGGCAGCCTGCGCCGGAGTGCCACATCTGTCATGCTATGCCTTAACCATCGAACATGGAACCCCCCTGCAAGTGCAGATCAGAAAAGGGATCAAAAAAGCACCCACAGAGAAACTGTTTGCCAAACATTGGAAGGTGCTCACCGATTTTGCCCGACAGAACAACTATATACATTACGAAACAAGCAACCTCTGCTTAAACGGTCACTATGCACGCCACAATGTGAACTATTGGAACAACACCCCTTACCTCGGGATTGGCCCCTCTGCACACTCCTACTGCCAGTCAAAACGTTGGTGGAACCATGCACATATACCAAAATACATATTTGGCACAACCAATGTTTCAGCCATTCAGGAGGTAGAGGAGCTC
>SKPS01000102.1 GCA_007119395.1 Lentimicrobiaceae bacterium | reverse complement strand
GAGCCTCGCTTTCGACTTGGCATGCCGCGCCTTGGGCGACATACGTACCCACTCCAGCTCACGCTCCAGCGTCTTGCGCCTACGGCTTTCACTCTTCTCCTCCTGCGCCAGTCGCAACGACTTCTGTTCCAACCACGAGCTGTAGTTCCCCTTCCAGGGGATCCCCTCGCCACGATCCAGCTCCAGGATCCACCCCGCCACATTGTCGAGGAAATAGCGGTCGTGCGTCACAGCGATCACAGTCCCTTTGTAATAGTGAAGGTGCTGCTCCAGCCACTCCACCGACTCAGCATCCAGGTGGTTCGTAGGCTCGTCCAACAGCAGGATGTCGGGTTCAGAAAGCAACAGCCGGCACAATGCCACCCTACGACGCTCCCCACCCGAAAGGTGCTTCACCGGAGTGTCACCCTCCGGACAACGCAACGCCTCCATGGCACGCTCCAATTTCGAATCAAGCTCCCACGCATCGTGCTGCTCAATCAAATCCGTTAACTCACCCTGACGCGCAATCAAACGCTCCATCTCACCATCATCCATCGGCTCCATAAAACGGTTGTTCACCTCCTCATACTCCTTCAGCATCGAAACAACCTCCGAAACCCCCTCCTCTACAATCTCCTTCACCGTCTTGCTGTCGTCAAGAAAAGGCTCCTGCTCCAACATCCCTACCGAATAGCCGGGCGAAAATACCACCTCACCCTGGTAAGACTTGTCCTTGCCGGCAATGATCTTTAATAAGGTACTCTTGCCTGAACCGTTCAAGCCAATGATGCCAATCTTTGCCCCATAAAAAAATGAAAGATATATGTTCTTTAATATCTGCTTGTTAGGAGGTATCTGCTTCCCAACACCCACCATCGAAAAAATAATCTTCTTGTCGTCGCTCATAAACTGTCTCCGTTTTTGATTTCTACCGGCAAAGCTATTGAATTATCCCCACATCCCCACATCCCCACATCCTCACATCCTCACATCCTCACATCCCCACATTCAATGATCTTCATTCACCTCTTTCAGCAGTTCACGGTGCCTCCGCCGGGGGATGTTGAACGATTCCAGTGCTTTGATCTGTTTCCTGAGTTGAGAAAACGTTACAATGCCTCTCTTCATCAGTTCTGCTTTTTCTTTCTTTGTGAGGTTTTTAATGATGGTAAGCGGCAATATTCTGTGTTTTTCGAGCAGCTCTTTCAGTCCGTTTCCGGCAGGGTAATCCCATGCCAGCAGCTTCACGCCGGCACAGCGGGCGTATTGAATGCTGTCGTCTGAGAACCGTGTATTGGTGACCACGCAGGCGGTGAACCGGTATTGGCTGAATTCCTGCAACTGCTTTCTCTTTTCGATGATATCATCCACCCTTGATTTGACATAGAGCGGCACCTGTATCCCCACATGTTTACCCTGGCTTTGTGCGTATTTACACTCCATGATGATCTGCCGTCTCCCCTTGGTGGCGATCACATCCATCTCATGGGTGATACAACGCCCTTCGGCCATCACACCCACCTCTGTCTTGTAGCCTTGACGGCGGAAGATTTCGCCTATCAGGCTTTCAAAGGGGTATCCGGTGTTGCCCAGCTGGATAAGTGCCTGCTTCAGGTTGTATCGTGTTGCATGCCCCTTGTTCCTTTTTCTTAGCAGTTGGTAGGCTCTGGCATAGATTCTTTTTGTGGTGATGCCATCTGTCAGCCAGTTGCTGATATTGGCTGCGATCTCTTCCGCATCGTGTTGGGTGGCGCCCGCATTACGCAGTGAGGTGATCAGCTTCTGCGGATTAAAGGGCTCCTTTTCTCCGGATGCCTTTTTAATCTCAGGATGATGCGTTTTGTCTTGATCCATTGTTGGTTATTATTTCATCAAACAACATTAAAACGTTAAGAAAACCCCTTTACCCTCTTCACATACTCCAGTGCCGAGGTGATGTTCTCATGGACATTGTTTTTTCCGATGGCATCGTAGAGTCCGCCCTGCAGCAGGGCCTTGCGCACCTCTTTGTTGGCTCCTGAGATGATGATGGTTACTTTTCGTGACTTCATTGAGGCGGCCAGTTCCTGTAGTCGCCTGACACCGGTTGCATCTACGAAGGGGACGTTTCTCATGCGCAGGATCAGGAATTGTGTTCTTTCATGGATTTCGTCCATCACCTCTTCAAATTTTCTGGAGGCGCCGAAGAAGAGGGGTCCGTTCACTTCGTACATCATCACACCATCGGGCACATCAGGCAGCTCCTCTTCGAAGAGCACTCCTTCATCCACGGCATCGCCCAGTATGGATGCGGTGGTTTTTATGGCGGTGGCTTCGCTCATCCTTTTCATAAAGATGAAGCTGGAGAGGATAACGCCCACCTGGATGGCGATGATAAGGTCGAAGAACACGGTGAGCAGGAAGGTGGTAAGCAGCACGAGCACATCCATCCGGTTGCTGCGGAGCAGGTCGGCGAAGTGTTTCCATTCGCCCATGTTCCAGGCGACAACGATGAGGATTCCTGCGAGGCACGCCATTGGGATATGTTTTGCGAGCGGTGCAAGCAGCAGCATGATAAGCAGCAGCATCAGGGCGTGAATGATGCCTGCGATGGGAGTTCTGCCTCCACTTCTGACGTTGGTGGCCGTTCTGGCGATGGCACCGGTGGCAGGTATTCCACCGAAGAGTCCGGAGAGGATATTTGCCGAACCCTGTGCCACCAGCTCCATGTTGGAGCGGTGACGCTCACCGGTCATCCCGTCGGCTACCACCGCCGACAGCAGCGATTCAATGGCACCCAGCAGGGCGATCGCAATAGCAGGCTGTATCAACGACTGGATAGTGCTGAACTGTATGTCGGGAAGGGTGGGTGCAGGGAAGGTATTGGGGATTTCGCCAAACCGGGTGCCGATCGTTTCAACCGGAATACCCAGGAAATAGACCAGTGCGGTGGTCCCTGCAATGGCGACGATGGTGCCGGGTACCTTGCGGGTCAATTTGTGAAAGTACAGCGCCGTAAGAATGGTTCCCCCACCGATGGCAAGTGCAGAGAAGTTGATTTGCGTGAGGCTCTTGCCGTACACAATCCACTTTTGTACAAAATCGGCCGGCAGACTCTCTATAGACATGCCGAACAGGTCACGGATTTGTGACGTGAAGATGATCACCGCAATACCGCTGGTGAACCCGACGATCAGAGGGTAGGGGATGAACTTGAGGTAGTTCCCGAGCCGGGCCAGTCCCATGCCAATAAGCAGGAAGCCTGCCATAAAAGTTGCGATAATGAGTCCTGATACGCCGTGATCCTGCACGATGGCATAGACAATCACAATGAAGGCACCCGTTGGCCCGGCGATCTGCACACGGCTACCCCCCAGTACCGAGACAGCCAGACCAGCTATAATGGCTGTGATCAGCCCTTTCTCCGGCGACACCCCGCTGGCAATGGCAAAGGCAATGGCCAAAGGGAGAGCAACAATGCCCACGATGATGCCAGCCACAATGTCTTTCGATAGCTGTTGTTTTGTGATCCCTGACCTGATCAGAGAGAACAGTCTTGGTGTAAATTCATTTTGTCTCATGCGCAGCCATGTGTTTTCGCGGCAAAGGTAGCGATTTGTTGTTTTTGTCTTCTGTCTAACTCCCTTTCCCTGTTCGGAGTTCTGGGTTTCTGGTTATGTTTTTTTTACCACTAAGGACATTAAGTTCACCAAGATACACTAAGAACTAAGTGAAACTATGTGCTCTAAGTGCCTGAGTGGTAAAAAGAAAAGATGAGGTAGGGGTAAAAAAGAGGTTGAGCCCTATTCAACCTTACAACCCCCCAACCAGCTCCCTGATTCGTGCGATGCTGTTGACCTGGTACCCGCCGGCCAGGAAGATGATTTCTCGGTTGGCGTTTACTCCGGCGGTAAGCGGCGCACGTTCTGCTGCTGTGGGCAGCATCTCTTGCAGCGCCTGCTTTAGTTGTTCATCCTGCGGTATCACGTGCACCTTTCCGGCGAGGTGGTACCTTGCCAGCAGCACCTCCTGCTCTGAGTGGTGTTCATCACCCCACATAAGGAGAACTGCAGGCATATTTTCATGGTCGCGGGCGAAGCCATTCTGCAGCTCCTGGAGCAGGTGCCGGGAGGGCTCTCCGGTGGTTTCGGGCATTAGAAACAGAAATCCCTGCTCCATGGCTGGCGTGGTTTCTCCTGGCCATAGCCCATACACCGTTGCTTCGGGTTCCGGCACCGGGAACAGGATGGAGGTGGTCTCACCGGGGGTGATGGAGAAGTATTCCCGCACCACGTCCACGTCGCCGGTTGATTGGCGGAGGCCGCTGGTGAGGGCATAATAACCAGGTCTTAGTTCCATGGGGTAGGGGAGGGCAGAGAGTGGTTGACCCCAGGGGAAGTGCAGGGTGTTGAATCGTCCGTTTTCGAGCCGGGCGACGGTGAATCGGGTATAGTACTCAGGGTCAGCATCCCCTTCGGGAGGGTGTATCAGAAGGTAGCCGTTGGTAGCAACCGCCTCTGTTCCGGCACCATCGAAGTGGAAATCGACCCAGTTGTTTTCGCTGTACACCTGAGGGATCCTGGTGGCGGGATCGAGGCGCGCAGGGATCTCCATGCTGCGGCACGCCGCCACGAAATAGATGTCGCGCGATAAGGGGTCGGTCACTCTGAGGCGGTGCACCCCCGCCGGTGTGGTGATGATGCGGCTGTACATCGGCGTGGTGTCAACGGTGATGCTGTCGCGAATCCATTGGAAAAGATGCTGTGGGGTGCAGTCGGTTCCGAAAAGCGGGGTGAAATACTCCTGCAACAGTTTTCTGTAGGGCTGGAGCCACTCGAGGTCGATCTTCGGATTGAGGACATACCGGTGGTAAAATGGGTCGTCGGTTTCAGGGGTGTCGAATCGTTGAAACCAAGGTGTTTCCTGGTAAAAATGGATGATGATTCCATCGATAGGGGGAGCCGGTTGGAGTTTCGGAACAGCCTCTGCTGCCAGTTGGTACAGCCTGTCAAAATCGGTGTCCCGTATGTCTTTGTCTGACAGGTGCTGTAACAGGAGGTAGAAATAGGGGTTCGCTCCGATGAACTGCATCACCGCCTGATGGTTTCCCTGGCTGATCTGAAGGTACTTCACCACGCTGTCGACATGTTTCCCGCTTTTTTCAGCGAACGCTTTCATTTCGGCTTTTGAGGGGAAGGTGGCGGTATAGGCATTTCTGATGGAGTCTTCGCGTGCGAGGAGTTTCCGGTGTTCGTCTATCACCTCTTTAGGGAGTTTTTCGAGGCCTGAGGGCACCTCATTGGGCACGTCGAAGTGCCAGGTGTCGGCTGCGGTGGGCAGGGTGCAGTTTTTCAGGATGAGGGTGATGGCGGTATCGGTGCGGAGGTTGTGGTGTTGCCAGGTGCATCTGTTGCCATCGGTGGCGTGGAGAAGGATATCCCCTTTTCCGATGGTGATGGAGCACTCCCCCTTTGCGTTGGTGGTGAGTGAGGCGATCGGAAAGAACTGGGCAAAGTTATAGAGTCCGAACTCTACGGTGGCGTCTGGCACCGGATCTTCGTTTTCATCCACCACTGTCACCACCGGATGGGTCACTTCTGCGTAGATGGCGGTGGAGTTGATTACGGCGTACTCTTTTTCGTGGCTCACCACCTCTTCGTATCCGTTGTAACGGCCAAACACGCGGGAGTGGACCAGCATGGTACGTCGGGCGGGCCCGGTGAACCATCCGCGGTTGAGTACCGGCTCCGGCTCACAGGCGCCCAGGTACTTCCATTCGCCGTTAATCCACACCTCTACCCATGCGTGGTTGCTGTCGCTGTGCGCCCAGCGGGGCACATACACCTGCCGGGCAGGGATCCCCACCGAGCGAAGTGCCGCCACAGTGAACACCGACTGCTCGCCACACCTGCCATGGGCCGTTTGCACCGTGCTGAGCGGCGAAGAGGTGCGTCCATCTGATGCCTTGTAGGTCACCTTCTCGTGGCACCAACGGTTTACCTCCAGGGCAGCCTCCTCCATCGAGAGGTGCATCACCCGGGGTGCCAGCTCACGGTAAAAGACCCACCGCGATGAGTCCAGGTTCTCGTTGTTCACACGTACCGGCAACACATAATGACGGAAGATCTCTTCGGGGATATCCGGGCCCCAGGGTGCGGACGAAGCGACCCTGAAGCTGTGCCGCACATTTTCCAGGAAAAACACCGCATCGTATTCCGCCATATCGGCCCATGGCATGTATGCATAGAGAAACTGCAACGCCTGGTGCTCTTTCCGGGGAAGGTGCCCCTGATCCATTAACAAGAACAGCGCCTCTTCACGGTGCACTGCCATTACTCGCTTCTCATTGAAATCGGACTGCACCTGCCGGCGGTAACTGCGGTCGGTCAGAAAGTGCGCTCCGGAGCTGCACCCCGTAAGCCACCCCATAGTGAATAGAGAGGCAAAAAACACCCAAAGGAATATACGATTCAGAATCCTATGTGCTATCAGTATTCGTGGGTTCTTGTAACTGTGCATGGCGCTGGTTGTTGATGTTTTTTGTGATGTGTAAAGGACTTAAACCACCATGCAATAATAGTAAATTTGACTGAAGATCCCAACATCCCCACATCAGCACATTAGCACATCAGCATATCAGCACATCCCCACATTCCGAAAAACCAGAAATCTTCGATTTCTTAGTTTTTCGAGAATCCTCGAAAAATCAGAAAACCATAGGTTTTCGATTTTTCGGGATCCTCACATCCTCACATCACCCCCTCAATCTTCTCCCAGGTGTATGCAATGTCGTGGTCGAGGCCCACAGAGAATCTGACCAGCCCTTCTGACATACCGATTTCGCGTTGAACCTCTTCGGGAACCTCTGAGGAGGTGCTTTTGCCGGAGTTGCTGAACAGG
This sequence comes from Lentimicrobiaceae bacterium, assembly GCA_007119395.1. Classification (GTDB taxonomy): domain Bacteria; phylum Bacteroidota; class Bacteroidia; order Bacteroidales; family SKPS01; genus SKPS01. Next base: position 2,629 of record SKPS01000102.1, on the reverse strand, counting down.
GTTTTGAAGTAGCCGAGGCTCACCGCCAGGTACCCTACGCCCGCATGTTGCATCTTCTCCATAAAGAGGTTTGCTTTTTCAGCGGTTTGCATGTCGATGGCGATCATGCCACCGAATCCGAACCCAGGGTTCATCAGCTCTTTCAGCAGATCATGGTTCTTGTGATCGGGCAGTCCGGGGTAGTTCACTTTAACCCCCGCCTCTTTAAAACGTTGCGCCAGGAACATGGCGTTTTCGCTGTGTTTTTGCATTCTGATGTGGAGGGTGTGGAGGTTTTTGAGGATGCTGGATGAACGGAGCGGGTCGAGGACAGGCCCCAGCAGCATTGCCGTGCCGGTGTTTACATCGCTGAGGCTGTTCACAAAATCCTCATCAGCGCATATCGCACCTGCCACACAGTCGTTCTTGCCGTTGATGAACTTGGTCATGCTGTACACCACCACATGGGCACCCAGCTTGAAAGGGGATACGATCAGTGGTGTGAAGGTGTTGTCTACCACCAGTTTGAGATTTGCTTCATTGGCGATCTGAGCCAGAACGGGGATGTTGGAAACCTGCAACATCGGATTGGTCATGGTCTCGGTGTAGATCAGCTTTGTGTTGGGGCGAATCGCGTTTTTCACACTCTCCAGGTCATCGATGTTCACGAAGGTGACATCAATATTGAACTTGGGGAGGTAGTTTTTCAGGAAGGCGTAGGTGCCTCCGTAGGTGGTAATACTGGTGATGATGTGGTCACCGCAGCCACACATCTGCAGGATGGCGTTGGTGATGGCTGCCATGCCTGATGCGGTGACCCACGCCGAAGGGGTTCCCTCCATGGCAGCCAATGCATCTGCCAGGTATTTGTTGCTCGGGTTCCAGTGGCGTGAATAGAGGAAACAACCCTCCTCTTCACCCTGGAATGTATCCACCATCGTTTTGGCTTCTAAAAAAGTGTATGTTGCTGAATCAGTGATAGATGGATTAACATCGCCAAACTCACCGAACTGGTTCAGGTACTGAATGGAACTGGCAGGATCTTTCATAATAATTAAAGTGTTAAAAGATAAATAAATATTGGCTGAAAACAACACGTTGTCAGACGCGGCAAAGTTACGGTTTCCTGTGATAATGGTGTGTCAGTGGGAAAGAAAGGCATCATGCTTTCTGTTGATGTTTATCAGGGTGTTAAAAGGGAAAGGGGTAGCCCGGAATTATTTCAAAATCTTTTGTCAGGTTACCGTAAAAATGCTATATATTTGCCATATAAAATGATACAACCATATAGATGTTTCGCAAGTTACTAATCGTTGATGATGAGCCGACTAACCGTCAGTTAGTGGTTGAAATGCTTGGTAGGCAGGCGTATCATTTTGTGCAGGCTTCCAATGGGGAGGAGTGTTTGGCATTGGCTGAGCAAGAGAAACCAGACATGATCATAATGGATTGGCAGATGCCCCGGGTAGATGGGATGGAGGCACTGCGAAGGTTGAAGGTGATTCCTGATCTCATGGATATACCGGTTTTGTTCATGTCGGGCATTATGACCACTCCGGTTGATTTGATGGCTGCCATGGAGGAAGGGGCTGTTGACTTTTTACAGAAGCCATTTGATCGGTTGACCTTGCGGGCCAGGGTGCGGAATATGTTGATGCTCTCTGAAATGGCGATAGAATTGAAGCAGAAGTTTGAACAGCTAGAGAGTAGTACCAGAATGATTGAGGCTTTGTTTGCCGGCATCACCCACCCTTTGGTTTATTACACGCGAAGAGGTGTGATTATGCATTACAACAAGCCGTTTGGTGATTTATTGGGTACAGAAGAAGCCCAGTCACTTACCGGACGTCTTATACATAGCTTTTTTTCAGAAAAAGTTCAAAATGTACATATACAAAAGGATACAGAATTGATGGCCCAAGGCGGAGAGATGAGTTATGAGCTGTCGTGTGATCTCTCCTCTGCTGATTTCCTTTTTTCGAAAAAGCTCCATTACAATGTAGATGGATCAGTTGCAGGGATTATCTGTTCGATGACCGATATTACATCGTTAAAGAGATCTCATGAACAGTTAATGGAAGCGAAAAAGCGAGAATTGGTTTCGAGTACTTTGCGTTTAATTCATGCCAGTGAGCTAAACAATCGACTCATTTCACGACTGGGGGATCTGCAGAAGCATGTAGACCCTACAGGCGTTAAGATCATCTCTGAGATTGTCAAGCAAAACCATATGGCTGTTTCGCAGAGCGTCTGGGACGATTTTGAAGCACGTTTTGAGAATGTGTATGAGTCATTTTACCAAACTCTCAACGCCTCTTATCCTGATCTTACGCCGGGAGAGCGTAAGTTATGCGCATTGCTTCGGTTGAATATCTCTTCCAAAGACATTGCCGCCATCACCAACCAAAACCCCAATAGTGTTGACATGGCCCGTTACCGTCTCAGGAAAAAGCTGAACCTGAGTCAGGAGGATAACCTGGTAGATTTCTTACTTAAGATAGATCGGTAGTCGAGAGTCGGTAGTCGGTAGTCGGTAGTCGAGAGTCGGTAGTCGGTAGTCGGTAGTCGGTAGTCGAGAGTCGGTAGTCGGTAGTCGAGAGTCGGTAGTCGGTAGTCGAGAGTCGGTAGTCGGTATTTGGTAGTCAGTAGT
>SKPS01000351.1 GCA_007119395.1 Lentimicrobiaceae bacterium | reverse complement strand
GCCACCTCTTCGGCGAGGTGGTCAAACGAGGCAATGCGTGATTTCGACTTGTGGGTACGCGCTTTGGGCATCCTTCTGATCCACTCCAGTTCCTGCAGGTATCGTTGTTTTTGGCGGGCATTGACCACCGCTTCTACTGATTCCCGTTCAGCCTTTTTCTCCAGGAAGTAGGCGTAATCGCCTTTGTACTGAAACACGGTGCCACGGTCGAGTTCAATGATCGAGTCGCACACCTGGTCAAGGAAGTACCGGTCGTGGGTCACAAGCAACAGGGTTAACTGGGATCGTGTGAGGAACTCTTCCAGCCATTCAATGGTGTCAATGTCGAGGTGGTTGGTGGGCTCATCCAGTATCAGCAGGTCCGCTTCCTCCACGAGCACCCGGGCCAGGGCCACCTTTTTCTGTTGCCCGCCCGATAACTCTCCACACCGCTGATCGAACCTTTTCAGGTCGAGTTTACCCAGCACCTCTTTCACACGTGACTCGAACCTCCACGCGTCGATGGCGTTCATTCTTTCGGTGAGTGTTTCAAACGAAGCTTTGTCGTGGTCACTCCATGAATGATCAGGGCGTGCTACCAAACGCTCATAGTCTCTCACGAGCCTTGCTGCTTCGGTGTTGGCAGCGAGTACTGCATCCAGCACCGGTGTATCCGGATCGAGCACAGGATCCTGTGGCAGGTACATCATGGTGATCCCTTTTCGCACCACCACCTGCCCTTCGTCGGCTTCGACCCGGCGTGCAATCATCTCCAGTAAGGTGGTCTTGCCGGTGCCGTTCCGGGCGATCAACCCCGCCTTCTGCCCACGCTCCAGTCCAAAGGTGATCCCATGGAACAGCTCCTTCTCTCCAAAGCTTTTCGAAAGGTTTTCAACCAGTAGATAGTTCATTCCAACAGCTTGCGGTAATTGGGAGGGGCACTTATATCACAGGGCCAATACCCACCAGGCGCTTCCCCTCATCGCTGTCGGTGAATCTGACAAAGTTGGCAACGAAACTCTTGGCCAGCTCAAGCCTGGCGCGATCGTAAGCCTCCTTGTCCTGCCAGGTGTTCCGCGGATGAAGAATCTGGCTGTCCACACCAGGAATCGATTCCGGAATAGCGAAGTTGAACACCTCAAAGCGTTGTACCGGGGAGGTATTCAGGTGGTTGCTCAGAATAGAGGTGATGATGGTTCTGGTCGTTTTCAGGTCGATACGCTTCCCTGTACCATAAGGCCCGCCTGTCCAGCCGGTATTCACCAGATAGGCCCTGGAACCATACCTGTCCATCTTTTTTGCCAGCTCTTCAGCATAGCGTGTAGGATGCAACAGCAGAAAAGCAGCACCAAAGGCGGATGAGAATGTGGGCATAGGCTCCTTGATACCCCTTTCAGTACCAGCCACCTTGGCTGTATATCCACACAGGAAATAGTACATCGCCTGATCACGGGTAAGCCTTGAAACCGGAGGCAGCACACCAAAAGCATCAGCAGTCAGGAAAATAATATGCTTGGGATGCCCACCTTTCGACAAGGGCTTCACGATGTTGTCTATGTGATAGATTGGGTATGAAACACGCGTGTTTTCGGTTTTGGAGGTGTCGCTGTAGTCAACCACCCCTTTTTCATCATACACTACATTCTCCAACAGTGCATCACGACGAATCGCATGGTAGATATCCGGCTCCTTCTCTTCCGACAGATCGATACATTTGGCGTAGCACCCCCCTTCAAAATTAAAAATTCCGTCATCGTCCCACCCATGTTCGTCGTCTCCGATCAATTGCCTGTCGGGGTCTGCACTCAGCGTAGTTTTCCCTGTTCCTGAGAGGCCAAAAAACACAGCGGTATCTCCATCGGCGCCCATGTTGGCAGAGCAGTGCATAGAGGCAATCCCCTGCAATGGAAGGAAGTAGTTCATGATAGAGAAAAACCCTTTTTTGATTTCTCCTCCATACCAGGTACCCCCTACAACAGCCATCCGCTCATCAATATTAAAAGCCACAAACACCTCTGAGTTAAGACCATGCTTCTCCCAATTCTGATTGGTGGCTTTACATGCATGGAGCATCACAAAATCGGGTTCAAACTCCTCAAGCTCAGCTTCAGTAGGGCGGATAAACATGTTCTTCACAAAGTGGGAAGCCCAGGCTACCTCAGTGATCACCCTGATCTTTAAACGTGTTTCAGGATTGGCACCACAATAGGCATCTGTCACATAAAGCTTCTTACCTGTCAACTGCTGCTGACCAATTTCCAGCAACTGTTGCCACACCTCAGGGGAGATCGGACGATTGTCTGACCTGTTAAATCCGGGGCCTGCCCACCAAATGTTTTCACGTGTGCCGGGCTGCTCCACAATGTACTTGTCTTTGGGTGATCGTCCGGTGAACTCACCTGTGTTCACTGCCACCGCACCTGAACTCGTCACGAAACCACGCTCGTAACCGTTCAATGAAGAATCAGTTTCATGAATATACAAATCTTCGTATGACGGGTTATGGAACACCTCAACAGGTTGATGAATGCCATATTTCGCCAATGCTTGCAGAAGCTTTTCTTGTTTGGATACCGCAATCGCCATGTTTCTTTGGGTTATTTTGATTCAAATTTGTGTTAAAAAAAGAAAACGACAAACGTACGGAGATTTTTCCAATTATTTGGTTTGGAATTTCATAAAAACTTCACAAAAAGTATCTGTTCATCATGCCGGTTTTGTATGATCACAGATCATAAAAAAAGGGTAACTTCGCCCCTTTCCTGAGCGAGCCTGTTTTCATGCAGAGGGAGCAGCAGTATATCAACACTGTTGCAATGAGAGAGAGGTGGCTTTCTCCGCGGACATCAGATCATCAAAACAGAAACAGATCAACACCACATCAGATGAACAGAATTGGAATAAGACATGAGGACAAGTATTCAGCCGAGCGACGTGCTCCATTGGCTCCTGAACATGTGAAGAAGTTAACACGGGAATCGGGTTTGCAGATCACCATTGAACACTCAGCGAAGCGGGTTTTCCCGGATGCATCGTATGAGGAAGCCGGAGCCGGGCTGTCGGCCGGATTATCAGACTGCCCTATCGTGATGGGTGTAAAGGAGATCCCCGCGGAGGCATTTGAACCGGAAAAGACATACATCTTCTTTTCACACGTAATCAAAGGGCAACCTTATAACATGCCTATGTTAAAGCGCATGATGGAGTTGAAGTGCTCTTTAATCGACTACGAAAAGGTGGAGGATGAGATGGGGAGGCGGTTGATTTTCTTTGGCCGTTATGCGGGGCTGGCAGGCATGATCAACACCTTATGGAGTCTGGGCAAACGGTTGTCGGCAAAGGGTATTGAAACCCCATTTGCGCGGTTGAAGCAAGCCGTGGAGTATAACAGTCTGGCTGAAGCCATGGAGGATATTTCGGGAGTGGGCTCTGAGATAGCCTCTGATGGGTTGCCTTCGGAGCTGCTACCACTCACCATTGGTTTTACCGGTTACGGCAATGTGAGCAACGGAGCCCAGGAGATTGCACACCTGCTGCCCATGCAGGAGATCACCCCTGAAGCACTGACGAAGCTTGCATCACAGCCGAACCTCCCCAACAACGTGATATACAAAACAGTGTTTAAGGAGCACCACCTGGTGGAACCGCTCGATGAAGATGGTTCGTTTGACCTGCAACACTACTATGCCAACCCGGATCAATACCGTGGTGTGTTTCATCGCTACATCGACCATCTCTCAGTGTTGGTCAATGGTATGTACTGGGATGCACGTTATCCCCGTTTGCTCACCAAAGCCGACCTGAAAAAGATGTACAGTGAGGGTGAGCCCAAGCTTCAGGTGATCGGGGATATCACCTGCGATGTTGACGGTAGCGTAGAGAGCACTGTGAAAGCGGCCCCCGTTGAGGATCCGGTGTTCGTGTATCATCCGGATACAGGTGAAATCACCAGCGGGTTTACCGGGCACGGTATGCTGATGATGACGGTGGATATTTTGCCAACAGAACTGCCCCGTGAATCAACCATCGCTTTTGGCGATGCACTGATGCCCTATATGAAAGCATTCGCAGAAGCAGACCTCTCCCTCCCCCTTGAAAAACTCGATATTCCGGCTCCATTCCGAAGAGGAATGATACTGCACAAAGGGGAACTGACACCCGATTTCGCCTACATACAACAATACCTCTGACCAACGGAGTGGTCAGAGGTATCGGTAAATAAGAAATAGTGTGTGGGTTAATCCACAACAATCTTGTCGATATACTTCGAGTTCAGCAAACGCAGAGCACCCATATAGTCGAGGGCAAATTCAATGACGTTGCCAACTTTCAGGTTGTCCGGGTTGGATCCAAGATCCACCACGATCATATCTGATGAAGCCCCGATAATTTTTTGCTGGTCATCAACCGGTTTGATATGTCCGGCATCTACGTCGAGTATTCCGATGTCGATGATGGCACGGTGTGACATCTCCTGGGGGTTCACATCCTCAAACGAGAATGACTCCCCCTCAACATTGGTTCCCATATCCCCTGAAGGGGCCATCGGCTTCTCAATCAGCTCGATAATCTCAGCATAGAACCGGATCACATCGTTGTGCATGTTCTCAAAAGGTCTGTCGTGGTAAACATCTGTTCCAAGGAACAGCGTCTCCCCCACCCTGAAATGGTTCACACCTGCCGGTAAGCTGCTGTGAAATATCAACGGTATGGTCACTGAAGAGCCCCCCGAAACAAAGGGGATCTCGGTGTTGAATTTCGCATCAATCAACTGTTTGTATAAACTAAGCTGTATCAGCTTGTCTTCATTCGGCAACACACCGGTCAAACAAGTCAGGTTGGTGCCAATGCCCACCACTTCAATGTTGGGCAGCTCAAATATACTGGCATAGAAAGAGATCAGGTCGTCGCGCAAGACACCCTCACGCAACTCTCCCATCTCTATCATAATAAAAACCTTGTGTTGCTTGTCCTGCTTTTTGGCCTCCTTTGAGAGCAGCTTGATGGTTTCCAGTTCGGTATTGAAGCTCACATCGGCATACCTGACCACACCGGGCAGCGCCCGACGGGCAGGTGGCTTGATATAGATGGTCTCAATAGAGGAATCTATTTGTTTGATCATCTTTAGGTTCGATACGCGCGAATCGCATATCTGTTTTATCCCTAAATCAATAATCTCCTTTAGGTACTGTTTTTCTCCACATATCAGCTTCGACACAATGGCCCAGCTGATCTGATGCTTGGAAAAAAGCTCGTCAAGAAAAGCATAGTTCTCTTTGAGCTTTCTTCTGCTCAACGTGATATAAGCCATCTGGTTTTATTGTTGTGGTTGTTTCCAACGCATTTCCAAATATTTGTTGGTAAACCCTTTCTTTTCGTACAGGTACCTGGCCGGGTTGTCGGGCTCAACATGAAGGGCGATGTCCCCTTCAGCCAGCTCAAAGGATTTATCCATCAACAACTTACCCAACCCCTTACCACGGTAATCGCGGTGGGTGGCGATGTACACCAAAATGTTGTCAGGAATATAACCATTCATGCCGGTTCTGTTCACAATCACTACACCGGTGGTGGTGCCATTGTCGGATGACATCAGTGCAAAACCACCAAAACTTTCAGATATTTTTAACGCATAATTCAGACACTTCTCAATGTCTTGCTTCGGATCACCATATTGATCCAGATGATCAAATAAAAAATCGATCATTGCTTCCTTCTCTTCTGCGGAAGGTAACTGTTCGGGATGAAATACTTTTACAGTCAAAACAACTCCTTTTTTAGTAAAACATAATGTAATTGTGTGGTTTTTATTCCGGACGGAACATATTGACAAGGGGAACCACAAACCTCAACTGCAAAGATACAAAAAAAATACGCAAACACAAAACGCTACTATCCAGGTGTTTAAGACAGTGTGTTTTTTCACCTCTAGCCACCCGCAGGTTTCCGGGGCAAAAAACCGCATTAAAAACGTACAAAACCGGTATTTACAATTTAACGATTCGCAGGTTGTGGGCAGTGCCTTGGTCGGTCACGAACCGTGCAATGTAATGACCGGAGGAGAGTCCGGAAACATCCATGGTCCACAGCTGTGCACCTGCCTGGAGCTCCATTTCAGACACAATTCTTCCTGACATATCCATCAGAATCAGTCTGGCATCAACCAATGGCACTTCCGGGTTGAGTATTCTCATGATATGTGATACCGGATTGGGGTAGACCAGCCAATCACCAGCAGAGGCAGCAATTGGTTGAACATCCAATGTCGTGTTATCTGGTGTACCACAGGGCACCCCCCCTTTGCTGAAATAGTGGAGTTGATAATGATGAAAAAATGGAGGGTGATTTCCCATATCGTTGGTCACATGGAAAACATGCCCGATCCCTTTGCCATATACGTTCGTAAGCTGATAGGCATTGAAAAAAAAATAATATCGAAATAGTAGGGAGTCACAATAATCGGCACTATCAGTTGAGAATTTTGAAAAAAAACTCATGGTAGGCAGGCTCAGTGTATCTTCGAACGGAATCAGGGTTTGCACCAGTGAATCGAGGTGTGCATAGCAAATCTGGGATGTATAGTTATCGAACTGGTACTGAAGCGGAGTAAAAGGCTCCGTGGTGTAATCGAAATGATCCCTGGTATAACATACCGTGTCAAGGTTGACGGAAAAGGTTTTACCGGTGATGATGTAGCGCTGCCCATTCGGTGACCTGGGATTGTCTGAAGAACCCGGCCCCATATATGTAGAGAAATGAAATTCATCTCCTACATTAAAATCGTATACCTCTCCAATGGTAAGGGTTGTTTTCTGTTTCGAAGGATCATCATTCGTTTGGGCGTCTACACCCATCAAAATGAAAAAGCACAGGAAAAGAGGAATCAGGTTTCTCATGGTTATTTTTATTGGTTATCACCAACAAATATACAACAGTTCTTTACGAAAATGACACATCCTTTGAGCATTTTTTCACTTGAACTATCTTTTTCCCCCTTCTTTGCTAATTTAGCAGCATCAAATTTAAACCTGTTTATTTATGCAACGAATCATATTACTGGGCTCAGGATTATCGGCTACCAATCTGATCAAGTATCTGTTAGACCATTCTGAGGAGTACAATTGGCATGTATCCATTGGTGACATAGACCCTGAGGTGCCTCGCAAAAAGGTGCAGGGGCACCCGAGGGGGTCGGTTTTTCATTTTGATATTTATGATGATGTGCTGTTGCGGAACACGGTAAAGGGTGCTGCCGTGGTGATCTCTTTTCTGCCTGCTTCATTTCATCCCAAGGTGGCGGCTGCATGTTTGGATGCACGTGTTCACATGATCACGGCCAGCTATGTTTCGAATGAGATGAAGTTAATGAGCGAAGAGGCGAAGGCAAAGGGGGTGTTGTTTCTGAACGAGCTGGGTGTTGATCCGGGCATCGATCACATGTCGGCGATGCGTATCATCCATCAAATCAGAAGTCGTGGCGGCAAGATGATCTCTTTTAAATCGAGCACCGGGGGGTTGGTTGCTCCTGAGTTTGACAACAACCCGTGGAATTACAAGTTCACGTGGAACCCCCGGAATGTGGTTCTTGCGGGCCAAGGTGTTTCACAGTTTATCCGAAACGGCCGGTACAAGTATATCCCCTACCACAAGCTGTTCGACCGGATGCTCTACACAGAGATCCCAGGATACGGTGAATTTGAGATCTACCCCAACCGCGACAGTTTGAAGTATCGGGCAACTTATGGGTTGGAGGATATCCCCACCATGTTTCGCGGCACCATGCGAAGGCCCGGCTTTTGTGAAGCCTGGAACGTATTTGTTCAGTTGGGCGTCACCGACGACACCTACACACTGGAGCGCTCCATGACGATGACCTACCGCGAATTCATCAACGCTTACCTGCGCTACGATATAGAGAAACCTGTTGAGCAGAAACTCTGCGAATACCTCGATCTTGATCCGCAAGGTGAGGTGATGAAAAAGCTCACATGGCTCGGCATCTTTGAAGAGCGTGTGATTGGCATGCCCAATGCCACACCGGCTCAGATTCTTCAACAACTCCTCGAAGAGAAATGGGCATTGGAGCCCTGTGAAAAAGACATGATCGTGATGCAACATGAGTTTATCTATGAGCTTGACAGCCAGTTGCGACAGGTCACTTCATCCATGGTGGTGATCGGCAAAGACTGTGAAGAGACGGCCATGTCAATTACTGTAGGTACACCTGTGGCCATCGCGGTGAAGCTACTGTTAACAGGGCGTATCGATCTCACCGGAGTACACCTGCCCCTCAGTCCTGATCTCTACAACCCCATTCTTGACGAGCTGGAAGAGTTTGGTGTGGTGTTTCATGATGAGGACAAACCTGTAGATTAGGCCCCCTTCCTCTCATCTTCCCGGAAGTACTGAGAAAGGAGTCGCACGCGACTCTTTCCGCGGGTACGAAAAAGAAGGTATGAGCTGAATGCCAGCATTTGTCTGAAAAAACCCTGCACCGGTGTTTGTCTTAGATAAACAATGAACAGGGTGTGCAGTTTAGAGGGCAATGACTTTGAAACCTTATCGGGCGGTTTTTTATCATAGCGAAAAATAAGCTTTTCAGCGATTGAAACCGGTGTGTGTTGAAGGGCATGCAGTACATGATCGGGCACTGATACCGTGAAGTTGCTCGAGAGAAACCTTAACGCTTCGTGCACCACCAGGGTGGTTTGGCAGGCACGGGTTAACTGCAGGAATCTCTTCCAGTCAGCATCATCCAGTCCGGCGCGAAGGATCTTCACGGCGTCAGCAATCCAGCGTATGGGGGGTTCGGGGTTCCACTGTACGCCATGCACGATGGTATGAAGCAGATGAAACACACTGTCAGTTGTATAAGCCTTCATTCCGAAAAAATCGAATACCACCTTGCTGTCCCAGATCTCTTCCCGGGGTCTGTTTGATCTGTTGTATTCAAAGAAAGGGCGCCAGTGAAGGTCGAGCTCAAAACCCTCTTCGTTGTGAAACATCATACTTCTTCCATACACCAGATTGTACTCCAGGTAATCTTCACGCTCTGGTCGGAAACCCATTGATCGGAGCAGAGCCACCCCTTCCTCAGCCTTTTTTTCAGGTATCAAAATGTCGATATCTGCCATGGGTCTGGCACCGGAATCCTGGTAGTACAGCATGGATAATGCAGCACCTTTGAGCAGCAGCACCGGAATATTCCGGTTTTGAAATCCGGGCAACAGCGCTTTCGTTTTTGCAAAGAGCAGTTTGTTCTTATCCAATGAGCTTTTGTACACCCCTTCCAGGGCATGTAACCGTAGATCATCAGACAGCATCATAACAATGTTGCGATATACCAGCGGCAGCAGCCTGAACGATCCGTTGTCGAGGTACCCCTCCACGTCCCAATCAGCACTCCATTCGGCCCATGCCTCTTTGGCAACATCTGCTTCTGACAAAGCTGCCCGAAGCAACAACAACTGCCTTTGGTCTGGATAGGGACTCTTGTATTCTGGTATCATGTGTTTCTTTAGTTT
>SKPS01000288.1 GCA_007119395.1 Lentimicrobiaceae bacterium | reverse complement strand
ATTTGTGCAGAAATCAATGGCCGTTGCACATTGATCATTTCGTCCAGCTCATCTTTGAGCTTTTGAAAACCCTCTTTCGTGTAATAGGTTACCTTGGTCATGATACGTTCTTCATTGCATTTTACCCCAAATCTTTTAAAGCATATAAAGAACAGAAAGACCCTTGATACAAGGGCCCTCTGTTCTGATGTTATTAAATACAACTGCTAAGATAAGCAATTGCGAAAGAAAATCCTAATGCTTACAGACTAATTCTTGCACCCACCGTATGGGTACCGCCAAAAGGCTGTGTTGCTCTGTAGGAATAATCGATTGAGAAGAAGCTTCCGGCTTCTCTGCTCAACGGTACGTTAAGAGAAAGTCCACCTGTAGGACCGGTCAGAGCAGTCGTTCTTTCCAGGTCAGTGAAGATTCCCTCTTCATAAACGAATCCGCCCCTGAGGTAGAGCACATTCCGTAGGCCGTACTGGATACCAACACCAACCTGGTCTTTGGTAAATGAGTTGGAAGTAAAATTGGCAACAGCAGTTACTTTGTGCTCCTGCCCGAAGAAGAAGTCATACGAGCCACCAATTTTGATCAGTGATGGGAGCTCGTACTCTTCTGAGCGCTGCTCTAAAGTGATCTGGTTGTCATCTGTTTTTCTGATGAAACCACGGATTGATAACCCATCGCCACTGTAGCTGATACGTGGCCCGACATTTTTCATGGAGATACCAAAACGGATCTGTTCCAGTGCACCTGTGATATACTGGATCCCTGCATCGAGTGCGACCCCGTTGGCAGAGATATCAGACAGCGACTGGTTGATAATCCGCACTGTAGCACCCCCGTAGATGCTGCTTGAAAAGGCTTTGGCATAAGAGAGCCCAATGTTCATGTATCTTGGTGAGAAGTTCCCGATCCCCCCTTCCGGGAGGTTCACGGTGGTAATTTCGATGTCACCAAAATTCATTGACATGATGCTCACGCCCAGTACACCTTTCCCTTCACCCAGGCTTTGGGTGAAGCCAAAGTTACTGATGGAAATCCCTGACCCGCGAAGCCACTGGCTTTGGGCAAAAAGGAATTCTCCCCTTTGTGTGTGAGCAATACCTGCCACGTTGAGAAAGATGGCTTCAAGCCCCTGAATGCTCGCTGTGTTGGCATCAGCCCATCCGGAACTCCTGGCGAACGGATTGATGAGCAACTCCATGGCACCAGCCTGACCTGCCCTGTCTTTGTTACCTGCGGTCATATGTGATGTTGGTACAATCAATAGCACCAACAGTAACAATGTGATCGTTATTTTAAAAGTATTTTTCATAATCTATCCGGTTTAGTTGTGTTATCGTATACAGGTATTGGGCTTAGAATGCATTGAGGTCAACAGGCCTTAGAGTACCAAACCATTTGATCACTTTTTCACCCACTCCGGGTGCATTCACATGGATAAGGTATACACCTCCCGCGATGGGTATTCCGGCGTAGTTTTTCAGATCCCACTCCAGATAAGTGTTGCTGTCGTCTTTGCCAAACCTGCGCACCAAGGTGCGATTCACAGTGTAGATAGACACAGTACACCTCTCGGGAAGATTGGTAATCTTGATCCTGTTGTCGAGCTGGTCAGTTTCATAAGCTGAGTATGCATAGTAAGGATTGGGTACAGCCCTGATCAGATCCAGTGCACTTTTGGCCACTTCACGTACATCAGTACCTGTTGCCAGATCATCTGTAGAGAAAGTGTACATCGGATAGTCGTTATTCACCGGTGAAGCAGCCCCCGTTGTGGCAGCATAGTATTGCTGATAAGGACGCATCACCCTGATCCTTACAGTAGCATCCGTTGGGATATCTCTTGGGTGATCGAAGTCATAATCGGGTGTCAGCAAGGGGATTGAAACCCACATGGCATCAGAGTACATCCTTCTGATATCCACTTGATTGCCGGATGAAAAAGCGTTATGCAATGTAACCCCTTCGTCGTAGGCTGGCATGTGATTGGCCAAGTCAGAGTTATGTCCGAAGACGTACAGGAAGTGCTTGCCACCAAACAACACTTCACCCAACGGTGTTGTGTACCTGTTGGTTGGATTGAAGAGCATGTCTCTTCCGTTTTCACCTGCAAGCCAGGAGTCTTCACCGAATGCAATATTCAGGCGTTCACCGGTTTCAACGTTGATTGCGTACCCCGGGAAGTAGCTCATACCTCTTGGCTGTGTGCCATTGCGCGTTGCTTCCGGTGTGCCGGTGTTCCCCTCTTTGTCTCTGGAAGCCGCCTCACGCATAAACATTTTGCGGGCATTACCCTCTGTAAGGTTCTGGTCTTCACCAGTCTCGATAACCAGTGCACGTGTCCATTTTGATTTGTCAGCCGTAAAGACCACATCCACACTGTGTAGATTGTGCATCCTGTTCAGCATAAAGAATTGGTTCCATTGGGGTCCATGCTCAAAGCGTGAAGCCAGTCGATAGGGAGCCCATGTGCCACCAACCACCCTTTCATAATTTTCGTTGGGGTCAAGACCTAGATAGTCGCTGTTTTCAGCAACGTTGGGGTCATCCAGTGTCCCTGAACGGATCCAGTTGAAAGGACCGGGCTGGTCGATGTTGGGTACACCCGTTAACCAACGCTTGGAGCTGTCGGCAAAGGTGATGGATGAGGTAAGCAAGCCATTGTTCCTGGCGTTGTCAACATCACCCGGGAAATAGCTTTGTCCGATGGTGATGGCAAGACCGTAGTCAAGCAACAGCTGCTCATTGGCTACTGTGATGGTTCTGTCTGAATGGATGGTGTCAAACGTACCATTGTGCTCATAATATAGCGTCCAGCGTGTTGAGTCTATGTCCAGGGTTGGATCAAACTTTAATGTGAAATTACCCGGTTTTACGTTGAGCGGGTCAACCACTTTCACGTTGATAGGACCTCTTCCATTTTCGTAAGTGGGGTTCAAAGACTTATGCGGAGGACCTGACATAATTTCGTCAATGGTTTCCTGTGTAAGTTCCAGCACCATTCCTCCGTTGCCTTGCCCTTCGATACGTGTTATCTGGGGTCCGTCACCATACCGGGCATTCACCTCTGTGCCACCGGCGCGTGGAGCAGGGATGTGTGGAATAGCCGGGATGGCAACAATGGAGCCTCCTGCCTGTGTTTTCCTGCTGGCCAGATAAGGTGTTTTTTGCCCACGCAGACCCTCAGGAACTGCTGGGTCAATGATGTAAGGGGCATACTCGTTGTGCGCGTATGCAATGGCAATAAAGTAGTAAGTCTTGTTGTTGACCAAACGACGATCACCTTCTGCAAAACGGTCTTCAGTCACCCTGATGGAGTGGAACAACCCTTCGTTGGCTCCGTTTACCTTTTCACGGGGCACGTCAAGACCCAGATAGCCGTCAAACTCATAGTTGATGATACGGGCAATATCGTTTTTGATATCACACTGTGCTACAAGTCTTACCTTGTCGGCATCGCCGGCTTCAATATCAGCAGCAGTTACAGTAGCATCACGTACCTGGAAGATCTGATACCCTTCGAAACGGTACAATGAATCACCACGATCACTCGAAGCTACAGTGTCAGGGAATACAATACCCGGATCCCATACAGCATAGTCTTCGTTGAAGTTTTCGTTGTTTCTCCTGTTCACCATATAGAGAATTAGCTCTTTGTCGAGCTCGCGAATAATAAGATCTGGAGCATCAGGTCCTTCCACAATAGCAAAACAGTTATCGAACAGTCTTTGTGCTTTGTCGTCTACCACTTTCAGCAACTCAACCGAGGCATAGGCACCACCAGCGGTTGCACGAGCCCATGGAATACCCACTGTAATGTAGTTTACAGCACCTGATTCCAGGGTAAAGGGACCGGCCGACTGCATAAATCTGCGGTCATAGGGTTGGTTGCCTGCCGTCTCTTCGGTCCAGTAAACAGGGCCATTGGGTTCTTGTCCACCGGTTCCCCAGTTGCAAGGGTCAGTGTCACTGGGAAACATAAAGTCGCACTCAGGACCATAGGCACCGGAACTAACGTGCGCATTGCCACCATACAACATCCTGGTTCCATCTCGCCAGATACCACGCAGGAAGTTATAATACTCAATGGCATACCGGGGGTCAGTCATATACCAAGGGGTTCCACCTACGTTGTTGTGATACACAAACCGACGCATTCCGAATCGCTCATTGTCAACAATTCCGTCACCAAAGTTTACACCGTTGATGTTTACGTCGCAGATGAGCTCTTGGATGGTGTCAATTTCGATAAAGTTTCCAGCACCATCGAATACTGAGTCAAGCACTTCATTATACATTGGGTTGTCCAGTCCATCGGGGTCCAGGTAGGGTCCCTGGAAGAAGTCAACACCGATGGCGGGAGGGTTGGCACCATAAGCCCAGGCCTGTCCGCTGCCATCCACATCGGTTCCGTTGTAACAGTAGCCCAATCCACGTCCTACATCACATCCCACGTAGTCGTCATAGGCATAGCCCAGATCAGGATCAACCCATTGAGAAAAATAGGTCTCGGTAAGACGGAAGGTTGAACGGTTAATGATTTCATAGGAGTAGAATGTCATGTCATTGATCTCGTCATTGGTGGTGAAGGCAAATGCCTGTGCTCTGATTTCCAGGCCAATCGGTTCGCCACCGGTCTCTGTGTGGATATTCCCTTTGTCGTTGAACACCCACCAGATATTTTTGTCACCCTTCAAAATCTGGTCTGCCAGACGTCCGCCATGGGTGATGCCAAGTTCTGTTTCCATGGTGGGCAGGTCGGAACGGCACAACGCATTCGAGCGGTCGAAATCGAAGTAGGGGTAGTCACCTTGCTCCCATTCATAGATACCATTCTGGTTTCTGTCGAAGAAAGGTGCGAGATAGGGAGAATGCCCTTTTGCTGTATTTCCGGCCCATGGCCACTCCTGGATAATTTGCGGTGGCGCGGGGTAATCTTCGGTGGGAACAAACATACCGGTTGCTTCGTCGATGTGTGATAAGAATTCAGCCACTTCGGCACGTGTAATCACAAAGTGCCGGTCGTACTCACTACAGGTTGCCGCATCTACGGAAGCTGTTCCATCAATGGTGAGTGGCCCGGGCCAGTAATCGATACCAATTTGCCTGTAGCGAAGGGCTGCAAGCCTTAACTGGTCGTTCACGTCAAGACCGCCAATCCAGAGTGCGGCAGAAAACATTGACATCTGGCCTGAGCCTTTGGGGATCTCATATTGAGCTTGACCCTGCAGGTCCCACCACATGTCACCGCCGGTATTAATTCGTGCACGGACATTGTTGATGTCCAGCTCAGTTGCACTGGTTGCCGGCAAACAACCAGAGGCGATCCTCTTGTTTCCACCCGGTGCAGGAAAAACCCCGGGAACTTTTTCTGCATACACGGCCGTCGATATAAGTACGGCAGCCATGACCATCAGCAGACTTCTAATCCTGTTTTTCATAGATCTATTTGTTGTTTATTGTTTCATTGTTACTGATTACACCCTCCCTCTCTAAATGCTGATCATTACACCTAATCTGATTCTGCGGGGCAATGAGAAGTTATAAGGGTTATTCACCGCAATAGAGTAAAGGTCTCTGTATGCTTGCGGATCCAATTGTTCTCTGATCTGGGTCTGCCATTCAGCCGCTGCGAGGTATCCATCGTCATCGGGGTTACCTGTAGCCCTGTACACACCCATTACATTCTTGGTGTTAAGTACATTCAGTACCTGTACATATACGTTCATATAAAGGGACCTTCTGTTTTCATCACCACCAACGGTTAAGGTGATGTCACGGTCGAGACGGGCATCCATTGAAAACTGCCAGGGAAGTCTTGAACCGTTGATAGATCCCTGCAGGATGGCTCCCCCACCCAACAATACCGGATATACTGTACTTGACCTGCTATAGGGAACACCAGACAGTCCACGGAAAACAACGTTTATACCTGTGCCTTCAAGAAGCCTGATGGACTTTTCAGTTCCATCATCCATATTCCTGGTGATGACCGGTCCGTTGTACCTTCTGCCGGATGCGAAGCGATAGTCAAGAGTGGTTTGGATTGTATGACGACGGTCATACGATAATGGGTTGGTTGTTCTGAGGTTGGGCTGGCCTGAGCGAATCAATGCACTGGCAGACTCTTCGTTAGAACCGGTGCCATCAGCAAACTGCATGGTGTAGCTCGCTTTGATCCACACATTATTCGTACGACGCAAGTCATATGTTATGGTATAACCTTTTACTGTACCGAAGTCAAGGTTGTTGTATGAATAATAGGTGTTGGGGAATGCACCCGAGAAACGGTATGCCTGTACAAGGTCACGCATCTCACGATAGAAGGCAGAAAGTTTGATCGACGAACGTTCATTGAGCCTCTGGTGGAAACCAATCTCATAGTCTACGGTCTTTTCGGGGAGCAGGTTGGGGTTGTTGATAGAACTTTGCCCCAGGTTGCTGATAAACAGATACTGGATCGGATTCATCCTGTTACCATAGGTAGGCCTTTTCGAAAGAATATCATAGTGTGCAAAGAAGAGCGCTTCGTCTGAGATGGGGAATGAGAAAGCAACACGGGGAAGGAAGTTTGTTTGTGGTTTGTACCGCTCAAAAGCACTTGAATTAACTGACTCCTGGTCAGGGTTTACAAGATAAGGAGCGATACCTGTTGCTGATTCAAGCACACGTGGATCCACAACCTCTGTTCCCTGCGCATTGTACCACGTATGTCCACTTCTGTAACCCATCACAGCGGAAGGATTTTGTAAATCATTTACATACACTACATAATCCTGACCCATGGTGGCAGGATGATCTACCGGTGAACCGGCCAGTTCCGACACCTCTCTTACGGTTTTGGCTTCATACAGCAGGAAAGGATCTTTTAATACCATCTGATTTGCATCATAACGATCGACACGTAAACCGATGCTGAAAATCAGATCGCGGAATGCAAACTTGTCTTCAATATAACCTGCCATATAGATGGGTTCGAATGCAGCCACCGGCCTGGTAAACCTGCCATGTACAGGATCTCTCTCGGTGAAGAAGTCGTCAAGACTGGGCCTGCGATCAAGCACTTTACCGGTATGATCAAACCCAAAATAACTTACCAATGCGTTGTTTCCTGACCTTAACAATTCGTCGGCACTGAACCAATCTACTTGGAAAAGTGCAGGGTCCAGGTTGTCAACATCGATCCACTCACGCTCACCTGCACCAATCTCAGTTCTCAGGTTGTGGTCGAACAGGAATTGTGAATTAAGGTCAAGGAGCCTGTCGTAATTGATGGTGTCTTGAAATACGCCATATTCATCATACACAGGATGCGGATTGTTTAAGTCCAGCTCCCTGATGTGCCAGTTTGTGTATTGTCTCATGGCAGTCCACAAGCCAACTGGCGACAGTCCATACGATCTGTCAATGCGTTGTTCGTATTGTAACCCAAACCTCAACGAGTGGTTGCCTATGTCAACAGAGGCATGCGCTGAAATACCCACCTGGGTGTTATACACCTTGCTGTAAGTCCTGAAAGGTGTACCCGTGTTTTCGAACAATCCGTATACAGAGGGTGGAATATCGCCATTCAGAAGGGCTTGGCCCATCTGCACAAGGGTTGAGTTTCTGTAGTTACCTGAATTCAGGTCATACAGGTTGTAGTACTGTTGGGTATAGTTCGATAAAAGTGGGTTGATATCGCTCGACTGGAATGTGTAGAGTGTATCGGCAAATCCATTATGAATCCACACATCATTGTATCCTGCAATGGGGTCACTGCCAAGCTCATAGGAGTTTCTTTGAAATGTTTCAAACTTACCTACATAACCATACTTGAACACATCATCACCATGGTCACGGTGTTGGGTGCGTGCAATGGTGCGTGTGTAGTCGGCATGAATCGAGTAGTAGAGGTTACGGATCAACGATTGACTTTCAGGGCTGGTTTCAAAACGTTGGGTAAAACGACCAAACACACTGTATTCGTTGAAAGTACTATGGCCTCTGGTGTTCGGATTGAACATGGCGGTTCTTCTTGACCAAGAGTCAGCATCGCTGTAATTCCATCTGCCGCCGATAGACATATTGGCTGTCCTTGAAAGCCTTACATCAACTTTTCCTGAAAAGCTGGCTCCCAAGCGGGTATTGTACTCATTGGTCCTCTGGTTCACCAAGTCTCCGGTTCTGATAAACATAGAGTTATGGAAAGAGCCAAACCCGGTACCGGAGGGGCGTAATGGGTTTTGTTGCAAGTATTCAAGTGTTTCCGGGTTTACGACATAATTTCCTCCGGCTGCAGGCGATCGATCCTGGATATAGGTGAGCTCTCCAGAGAGGAAATACCCAACGACAGAGCGTTTTACACCTTCGGTTTCTCTCGTGATGATTGGCCCTTGCACGTTAAAGCTCAGCAGGTTATACCCGTACGCATCGGTAAGCTGTGATGTTACCAGCTCGATTCCGGCACCAAACTGCCTGGATGGTCCTCTGGTGGTGATACTGATGATACCTCCGGTTGCATCGCCATACATAGCGGGCAGACCACCAGTCAACACGGATACCTGGTCAATGGCCGATTGGGGTATTGCACTGGAACCACGTACCCTTACACCATCAACATAGGTTACTGTACCACTGGCGCGAGCACCCCTGATACCCCCAATGTTGCCATCTTCGTCAGTAAAAACACCGCCCACGGTTGCAGCCACAGATGCCGCAGAACGCCCCGGCATCTTACGGATCTCTTCCGATGTCAAAGTGGCACCCGAAGAGGTCTGGTCAGCCTGAATCAGCGGAACAGCATACTCGGTTACTGTTACTACGTCCATCACAGTCTGTGTTGGAACCAGCTCGATGTCAAAAAACACAACCTGACCCGTGCGAACGATCACACCTGTGATTTTCCTGGGCTCAAACCCAACATAGCTGATGGTGACATCGTACGTACCCGGATTGATCGGACGGATACGATATTCACCTTCAAAATTGGAAGTACCACCCGTAATCATGTGGCCCCCAGATTCAATCACAATGTTGGCAAATGGGATAGGCTCACCGGTCTCTTTATTGGTTACCTTGCCCTGTAATGAGCCAGACTGTGAAAATACCAGCATGGTCGATGCCAGTATGAATGATGCAGTCAATAATAAATTTCGAAACATATTGGTTGATTTATGTGATAATTACATTAGAAATCAGTTTCTTAAGATTTTTTTCTGTTGTTTGCTTTGATGTGTTATTTGTTCTTAAAAAAGGGGTGTAAATGTATGAAGAATTTATGAATTATTAAGAGAAAAATTGCATTCTGTGGTTAATCGACTATTTTTCAGTGATAAGGCCTGTTTAAAATGGTGTTGTACACCACCGCCGTGCGCAAGTCAAAAGGTGTAAACCTGTCGTGGAAGTCGTAATAGCCGCTGTAATCTTCCCCGGTTAATGACTCTGTATACTTCATTGACGGACTCCCTTCGGTGGCCTGCTCCACATTAAACACCCTGCTGTGGTAGTCAGGAGGTGTTAACGAGTGTGTGTCGTCGTCATAAGGGATGCTCCCTTCCTGCTCTTCAACAGGTGTGTACCTGTGCTCTGATCTTACCTCCTCAGGCTCTGTCTCTTCTGATACTGCAGCAGGCTCCGGGGTTTCAGTCTCACCCAACAGCTCACGCAGAACCTTCTCCCATTCACTCTCCTTTTTGCCCTCAGGGGCATCAGATCCACTAGCAGGTGCTGGTGATTCTCCCCTCTTCTTTCTGACAGCCTTGACTATATTTAGTACCACGGTGATCAGAATGATCAGTAAAAATAGTAATTCACTATCCATAGAATAACGCTCTTTTTTGGCCGGCTAAGATATCACATTTTTGTCACATGACAAGATTTCTCTCTTTTGTGTTTCTCGCCAGAATGCAACAAAAGATGTCAAAGAACTCTGTGTAAAAGTAATTCATGATAAATGACAAATAGGTATCAGAACAGTTTGCGGTGCAGGCGAAACAGTTATCGGGAAGCCGGGCATGGTGCCCCCATGCGCTTACAGATGACCAAGGTCTTGGATTGTTTTCTCTCTTTTACGTCTTGAAACTGGCACCGTTGTGCCATCCTGCAGCAAAATATATCCGCCGTCGGCCCGTATAAAACTTTTGGCAAACCGTACGTTCACCAAATGCGACTTGTGAGGCCTGATAAACCCAAACTCAGATAGCAACTCTTCATGCTCTTTGAGTGTTTTCGAAACCAAGATGGGCTTCCGGTCAACCAGAAAGAAACGGGTGTAGTAGTCGTCTGATTCGCATCGGATAATGTCCTTTATGTCAATAATATGCATCCCTTCGGCAGTTGACAGCACAATCCTTTTCGATGTGGATGCGGCAGGCTCTTTTATGTTCTCAAGCAGCACCCTGATATGTTTGTTTAATGTGCCGTCACTCTTCTTTTGCCGCACCTTCTCTACGGAATTCTTCAGCTCGGCCGGCACGATGGGCTTCAATAGGTAGTCAAGTGCGCTGTAACGAATGGCTTTGATGGCAAACTGATCAAAAGCGGTGGTGAAAATCACTTCAAAGTTTATCTCCTCCAACGATTCCAGTAGCTTAAAACCACTTCCATCCGGCATCTGAATATCCAGAAACACTACTTCCGGCTGAAGTCTCCTGATGGCCTCAAGACCTGTTTGCATGCCATCGGCCTCTCCAAGAACCTCAACATGATCAACACAATACTTGGCCAGCATACCGGTCAGCGTCTCTCTGCTCCGACGCTCATCATCGATTACCAATGCTTTGACTTTCATGATTGTTCGTTTTAAGAATAGTTTACAGTTCTGTGGTAGGCATCTGTATTTCTACACGGGTACCACACGCTTTACCTTCACCGCAGTGTTTATCTATCACATTCACCTTCAATGCGTTGTGTTTGTTCTTGTTCAGGATATCCAGACGTTGTTGCGTGATGATCATACCACTTGACTTGCGTTCTAATCCTGACTCACGTGCCATTTCACCCGCTTTGATTCTGCCAACACCATCGTCTTCTACCACACAGAAAATGCCCTCGGTATGTTGTGTCAGCATGATACAAACATGCCCCTTTTCTTGCTTGTACAACAACCCGTGAATAATGGCATTTTCCACGTATGGCTGAAGAATCATTGGTGGTATGCCGGTGAACTCCTGATCGATGTCCGGGTCAACCTCTATGGAGTAGGCAAACTTGTCATCAAAGCGCAATTGTTCAATTTCAAGGTAATACTCCAGGGCCATGAGCTCCTCCCTGACAGGGATAAACGATTCACGGCTGTTGGCGAGAACCTGTCGCATCAGCCTGGCAAACTTCGCAAGATACTCTACAGCAGTATCCGATTCGTTGCTGATCATATAACTCTGGATGGAGTTGAGGGTGTTAAAAATGAAGTGAGGGTTCATTTGCAGACGCAATGCTTTTTGCTCAAGGTCTGAATGCTGCTTCTCCATCTCCAGAAACTGCTTCTCAATCAGGTGCTTCCGTTTTATTTGCTGTATTCTGCCACGTACCATAATATATAGAAGCAACACAACGGCTCCGGCCATACTTCCCCTGAAGGCCGTCGTGGCATACCATGGTGGATGAATCACCACTGTAACGGCTATTCCCTCTTCATTCCAAATCCCATCGTTGTTTGAGCCCATCACGCGGAAGATATATTTCCCCGGGGGCATGTTGCTGTAGATTGCTGTGCGTTCATTGGCGTCAGCGCTGGTCCATCTCTTGTCAAAGTTCTCCAGTATGTATTTGTACTGGTTTTTGGCAGGATTGGCAAAGTCGAGGGCCGTAAAAATAAAAGTAAAAAAGTTCTGGTTTGCCTTCAGATGAATGGTCTCGTTTCCGAAGAGTTCCCTTTTGACCCGTTCATCAAAAATGTAGAACCCCGAGATTGCGATTCTGGGTGGATCGGGATTTTGGCGTATATCTTCCGGAAAGAAAGAGTTGAACCCATTCATTCCACCAAACAACAATCTTCCGTTGCGTGTTTTAAGGGAGGCTCCCAGGTTAAACTCGTGGCTTTGAACGCCATCCTGAATACCATAGGTGACAAAACTCTCATTGGCAATATTGAAGCGAACGAGGCCGCGATTTGTAGGCAGCCAGAGGTTGCCCTGCCGATCATTCAGAAGAGTATACACTACATTGTTTGGCAATCCGTCTTCTTTGGTAAAGAAGCGGTATTGTCCAGTTCTGCTGTTGTATTGCATCAATCCGCCACCCATCGTTCCGGCCCAGAATATGCCGTTTTCTCCCTCAAGTATGCTCGCCACCCTGAGCTGCCCTGCTGTCAGCACCCGGGCAGCATCATGCACTGCGGGAATAAACTGTTGCCGTACAGGATCAAACCAACAAATACCCCCTCCGGTAGCAATCCATAGCTTGCCTGAGTTGTCGAAACGAAGATCGTATATGATATTGTGTGGCAGGGACCGGGGATTTCCCTCTTCATGCTGAAAACAGGAGAAGGTCTCTTTGTGCGGATCAAAACGGCACAATCCCAACTCAGTGCCTACCCAAAGAATGCCCTCGTCATCTTCTGCAATGGAGCGCACAAAATTGCTGATCAAGGTGTTGCCCGGTGCTGCATCGGCCCTGTATGATAGGGTCTCCTTCGTTATGGGATCATAACGCACCAACCCTCCGGTAGTGCTTACCCAGAAAATGCCGTTGCGGTCTTTGTGAATTTTCCTTACCAACCCTTTTACAATTGGCGTTGGCTGCCCGTTGGCATCACGCAAAAGATCGAATCTTTGATGGATGGGGTCAAACAGGCTGATCCCCTTCTCTGTGCCAACGAAAATGGTGCCGTCACTCTCTTCAAAAAAGGTGAATACCACATCGCTGAGCAGAGGAAACTGATGCCCCAGGTCTTGCTTGTGGTGCCTGAATTTGCTGGCATTTGGGTCGTATTTGTTCAAGCCGCTGAAGGTGCCTACCCATACCAAGCCTGACGCATCCGCATACAACGAATACACCTGGTCATTGCTCAAACTCAGGGGGTTCCCTTTGTCATTCTGCAACAGCGTGATCTTCTGACGTAAATGATCGTACAGTATTACGCCGTTCCTGGAGGTGCCAATCCATAATAGTCCTTGTTCGTCAAACTGTAAATGCTCGAGACGGATGCCTTTGTCAACCATTGGATGATATTGCTCAAGCGCAATCCGCTCCGCTTTTTTCAAAGCCATGTCGATGTAAAACAGCCCCTCAGTATTTGAGATCCACAGACCTGCCTGTTGCTGATGACCTGTAATGGCTTGTACCGGCAACAACGCGATATTGTCCCACCCGGTAGAACGGTTGAAGTGGATGAAGCTGTTTGTTTCCCTATCATACAACTCAAGCCCTTTGTAAGTGCCTATCCAGATGTTCCCTTCATGATCACAATAAATGTCGTTGATCCAGTTGCTGATCAGGCTTCTGCTGTCTCTGGCATCGTGCTTATAGTTTTCAAAACGCTGTTGTTCTCTGTTAAAAACCGAAATGCCCCGGTTGGTTCCCACCCAAACATTACCCTGTTTATCTACAGAAATTGTTCTCACAGAATTATGAACCAATGAGTTTGGGGATCTGTGGTCGTGTCGGAATACCGTGATCTGGTCTGTTTTCCGATCATACACATTCAGTCCGTCGTCTGTTCCGATCCAGACGAGCCCATCATGGTCCTCGGCAAGGGCCTGAACGGTCTGGTGGCTTAATCCGTTTTTTTCATCCCACACTGTAAAAGAGTACCCATCGAATTTGTTCAGGCCTTCCCATGTGCCAAACCACATAAACCCATAACTATCCTGCATGATGGAGTGAACAGTGTTTTGAGAAAGCCCCTTTTCGTACCGTACTATTTCCGTAGAGATTCTTTCGAATCGAGGATCACCTTGAGCATTGGCATGAGCAATACACATCAATGAACACACCACTGCGACCAGTGATGCCCACCGGCTGATAACAATATGCAGCGCCGCAGAGTTGAAATGCTTTCGTATTCGATATGGCATGCCGGTACCTGTGTTTTTGGTAAAGATAGGCAGACTTTTGATTTCAGGCAATAACGAACCAGTTAACGGTTATTCCTGCCTTCTGTGCTGCCTCTCGGCTCTCCGTTCCTGCCACCTGTACCACCAACGTTCGTAGAAAGGATCACCTTTCCCCGATCGCCACCGTTTCGACTTGCGCTCAAGCTGTCGCATTTGCCTGCGCGTCTCTTTGGTCTGCATTTTTCGTTGCCGGGCTACCTGGTCCTGATATCCCTGCTCACGATCCGACTGCCTCTTGCTGATCTCCCTTTGTGTACGGGCTTGCCGCCGATCCTCCTGCCTCTGCATTCGGGTCGTTTCGCACCCCGTGGCGGTAAGAAGAAATACCACCACAACCAATGTCCTTACAATGCGTTGATAACTGATGAACATATCACCTTGATTTTTCCGTAGCGAAAGTATGAAAATCAACCGTTGATTTAGCAGCTCTAACGATCTTTTTTTTATTCTGATTGCTATTTTCATACTACCTTTGTAACCAAAACCCGTTATTATGAACCTAAAACGGTTAGGCAAATATACCATTCTGCTCTTTTTACTTTTGCTATTGCCGGTATGGCATGGCTGCAAAAAAGATGGGCAGGAGAGAGTGCCCAATATCTATGTAAACTTCACCATAGATATTACATCCGGTCTCTATTCTGAGTTACAGATGATTGGGGGTTGGGTATACGTAACAGGTGGTTGGCGGGGAATCGTTTTGTACCGCAATTCAATGGAGGAGATCGTAGCACTGGATCGAACATCCACCTACAAACCCGAGTCAATGGGTACACAGGTTGTTGTGGAACCGGGTGCTCCTATTGCAGCGGACACCATTAACGGCATGCGCTATCTGTTGATGGATGGTTCCGTATTGGAAGGGCCTGTAAACATTCCCCTGAAACGCTACGGGACTACCTTCGATGGTATCATACTACATGTATACAACTGATGACTTTGCCATCAGCCTGAACTACATCCCGACACCCCTTCTGAGGTGGCTTTTGGGGTGTACGCTGATAACCGGGATGGGAGATTGATTTACCATCTGTTGTGCATAGGGCCCCAGCCACAGGTTCATCGCGCTGGTGGTTTGCTCAGTCATAATCGAAATCAGATTGGCTTCTTGTTTGGTCGCAAACTCAATGGTTGACTTGGTGATATTGCCAGCCTGAATCTTATGCACCGAGTGCTTGATGCCTTGTTTAACAAACAATTTTACTACCTGGTCGCAATAGGTATCGATCAGGTACCTGTAATGATCCACGGAATTGGTATAGAGCCCCACAATCAACACTTCAGCATCGAAACAGGAGGCCAAATCCGCAGTAACAGGCACTTTGTGGCGTGTTTCGGGAGAATCATCAATCGGAAGAACGATCTTGGTCAGCGGTCGCTGAATGTCAACCCCTAATCGAATGGTAATCACCGGGCATGGTGCAATAGAGATCAATTTGTTGGCATTGCTGCCAATCCAGAATGGATCATACCCGGAGGTGCCATGGGTGCCTACCAGAATCAGATCTGCTTCACGCTCCTTGGCCAAATTGGCAATCTCCTTGTACACCTTGCCCCGTCTGATGGCATGCTCAAGCTTGCACTCCGGCATGGTAGGCTGGTATCGATTCACCAGCTCCTCGAACTTCTCTCCAACAACCTGGTTAATGTCTGCGTTTTTTTCAGACAGAAGGTTCTTGGCCATGGATGGAATGTTCACCCAAACCATCAAAACATCCGCCTCGGCCTTCCTTGCAATGGTTAAAGCATGCTCAAGGCAGTTAATAGAATTATCAGAAAAATCTACACCTACTACAATCAGATTCATGGTATTTGGCTTTCGTTAGTATTACTTTTTGTTGTTACAGGGTTGGCAGTTCAATCTTTGATGGTACCACATAGGCCATGTCAAAATGTTTCTGTATCTCTCTCAGCCAACGTTCAGCCTCCAGCCTGGTTCGGAAATTACCAACCCTGACTTTGAAATTGGGCGCATCAAACATCACATAGGCCTTTGTGGCAGGGAACAGGTTCATAAACTTTCTCCTCTCATTGTTGGCCCGGTTGCGGGCATTCGACCCCGAATCAAAGTATATCTGAATACGGTAACCGGTAAGCCCGTCAAAGGCAGCGTTTGCCTCCACATGCCTCTCCAGTAAAAGATCTACACGCGGATCCTGTACTATGTTCACTTCCCCTTCGGCCGTTCTGTGTTGGGCCATGGTATAGCCAACCATCGAAAATATAAAAATCAACATTAGCCCTATGGGTCGTTGTATTGAATTTGTCTTGTGCTTCATAAAATGGTAAACTGATCAGTATTGAATGGATTAAAACCGCGAATGATCATCTTGGAACACTCGCAGGCAAATATAGTAAACTAATTTATTTGTTAAAGCTGTTTTCTGAATACATTGCTGTTTTTTTTCTTTTCCGATTTAGTGCAGTGCAAAGTCGTAGATGTTCTTTGCCCGCAACGACAATACAGGCAGGTGCGAATGGTTGATCATTTGTTGTGCATACGATCCCATCAGAAGGTTTGAAAGGGTGGTCTCTTGCTCGGTCATGATGGCAATCAGATCCCCACGGTTCTCTTTGGCAAACGTTATGGTGGCCTCGGTGATGTTGTCAGCGTTCACCATGTGTGTAGAGTAGGGGACCCTCTTCTTGAGCAGGTATTTTTCAACCTGTCCGCAGTATGATGTAACAATCCCCCTGAGCGCGCTGGACGAAACCAGCCCCACCACCAACACTTCCGCTTTATAGTACTGGGCTATTTCAGCAACGAAGGGCACCTTTTGCCTTGTCTCTTGTGAGCTGTCGATGGGCAAAACAATGTTGGATACCCTCTTGGTGATCTCCATCCCGTATCGTATCGTAACAATCGGGCAGGGTGAGTTAACCACAATGCGGTAAGCATTGCTTCCGATCCAAAATGGTTCAAAGCCTGAAATACCATGTGTCCCCACCACAACCATATAGGCGTCATGGTACTTGGCCTGGTTCACAATTTCACGCTCTACCTTGCCAGACCGAACCTTGTACATCAGCTTCCCCCCGCGCATCCAAAATTTGTGCTGCTCTATCATCTCCTCTAGCCGCTTTTTGGCCTCCCTCCGTAATTCACTGCGATCGTCAGAAAACAGCGACTCCTCCCGGCTGGGCTTCATCACATGTACAAGCATCACATTGGCACCCGACTTGTTCGCCAGATTCATCGCAAACTTCAATGCATGAACCGACCCTTTCGAAAAATCAATACCTACAATGATGATCTTTTTCATAGTCGTTGGCTTTTTATTCGTAATAACACTACTTTAAATCCCGCCTTTTCAGTAGTAAAGATACAACCGTTTTGTCCCTTTTCTGCAACAGTGCTTCACTTTTTTTGCGATTCCGGATGCCCGCTACTGATAGGAGCACTGGCAAGGGCTTTGTAAAGGGGGCGGAGTGATTATGCCCAGACGATAGAATAGCAAATGTTAATATTTTGTTAACTGGGCGCCAGCTGCAAGAATCGCAGCCATAAGTGTATTGCATGCCAAGTCGCTCAACGGGGTTTTTCCAGCGTTCACAGGTCAATAACCACGCATTCAACAAAGCATGTTTGAGCAAGCTTGCGTTATCGAGTAGTTTTGCCACCATAATAATACAATGAACACAACTAACAAATATTACGGAAATCATGGAAAAACAAATGGATTACAAGAGGGATTTTACAGGAGAAGCGGGTTGTTTTGCGATCAGGCAAAAATCGATTATGTTCGGCGTTTTGCTGATTGCGTTTGGGGTTTTTTGGCTATTAAAACAGTTAGAGTTGCTTGACCCCACCATTGAGAAGGCGGTGTTTTCATGGCAGGCTTTGGTAATTGGTTTTGGTCTGATCGGCATTGCAGGTGGAAAGGCAAGGATTGTTGGCTGGATGCTCGTATTGGTTGGGTCTGTCTTTATGCTGGGGCGGTTGGAAGTGCTTCCGGCAGATCTTTCACGCATTGTATTGCCTGTGATTGTTATTGCTGCAGGGATCCTCACAATGGTTGGAGCCGGCTCAAGAATCAGAAAGCAATGGAGGGTATCCGGGTCTGATGCCGATTCCTTTGATGAACTGACGATTTTTGGTGGTAGCGAGCGGATTATATCATCCCCCGGATTCAAGGGCGGTGAGGTGGTCACCATTTTTGGCGGCACGATCATTGACCTGTCACAATGTCAACTCGCCCCGGGGAAACACACAATCGAAATGGTCACAGTGTTTGGAGGCGTAACGCTGATTGTACCCCCCGACTGGCATGTGAGAACTGAGGTGGTGAATGTGATGGGTGGGTTCTCCGACAAAAGGAATCTAGCCAATCTTGATCCTGAAAAGGTTTTGATCGTAGAGGGTGTTGCTGTGTTTGGCGGAGGTGAGATCAAGTCGTAACCCATTGACCACCTCGGTTTGAAGTGACGGATGGTCTGTCATCCCAACCCGTCAGCCGATGGAGCGGGATGACATTCTTAGTGCTGCAACATATCAATCTTAACCCGTGTTACCATGTTTTTTAAAAAAGGGTTTGCAGGTATTAAAAAAGGTGGTATTTTTGCAGCGCTTTAAAAGGGGCATATGCCGCTTCCGAGCAAACAACACTCCTCCTTAGCTCAGTTGGTTAGAGCACCTGACTGTTAATCAGGGGGTCCTTGGTTCAAGTCCAAGAGGGGGAGCCACCCACAATGCCGTTGCATCAGCAACGGCATTTTTTGCTATGACCGATTGGATGATCAAATCGGCAACCATACAGCAAACACACAGATACCCTCCAAGTAAGGCGTGTTGCAGGGCGCTTTAGAAAAATCTTCTCAGGCAATAAACCGAACAGAGGGCGCTTATGAATGGAGCGCTAACAAGGTGTTGAACAAGTGATGTCAAAATCGTTCTGAAAACTTGACCAGGGTCTTTAAAACTGTATTTGAAAAATCGCTATCTTGCGTTGAAAATTCAAACAGATCCCATGCAGCAATATTTAAGGTCTTTTGTTCTGATAACACTGATGTCAGCACTCGTTACAGCAAACGGACAGGCGCTTAAAAGCGACACCATCAATGTGCTGAACTATTCGATTGTTCTGGACATGAAACACCTTTCACACCAGAAACTTTATGGAACTGCTGATCTCACCATCACTCCACGGATGGCTTCTGTGGAGAGCTTCTCGCTTGACTTCAGGAAGCTCACCATCGATTCACTGCTGTTGAACGGCACACCTCATGCCCATTACCATTACAACGATACGGTACTTCGTCTGTTGCTTGCTGCACCGGTGACCCCGGCAGACACATTCGTTCTTCGGGTGGTGTACCATGGCACCCCGTTGATTGAATCTTACAACTGGGGAGGATTTCATTTCCTGGCCGACAGCTCTCTGGCCTTCAACCTCGGTGTGGCATTCAAAGACTATCCCCACAACTATGGCCGTGTTTGGTTCCCCTGCCTTGATGACTTTATCGACAGGGCCACTTACGATGTGAAGGTGCGTACACAAGGTCATCACCGTGCTGTAGCGGGGGGCGTACTTGTTGACACATTACAACACCCTGATGGGACCATCACATGGCACTGGCACCTCAACAAACCCGTCCCAACCTACCTGGCATCTGTGGCAGCAGGCGATTTAACTGTTGTTCATGATGTTTATTACGGCATCCAGGATACCATCCCCATTTCAATCTATGTTCGCCCAGCCGATTCTGCCAATGCCGTTGCCACCTTCTCTGAAGTGCCTCAGATGATGGCCATTTTTGAGGAGCGCTTCGGACCATACCGTTGGCCAAGAGTGGGGTATACAGGAACCACCAAAGGCGCCATGGAACACGCCACAAATATCGCCATGCCCCGAAACCTTATAAACGGAACGCAACAGTTTGCCTGGCTGATCGCCCATGAGCTCGCCCACGCCTGGTTTGGCAACCTGATCACCTGCGCCTCCTCCGGTGATATGTGGATCAACGAAGGGTGGGCGCGTTATGCCGAATCGATTTACACTGAAGGCACCGATGGAGTGACCATGGCCAATGAACAACTGATGGAACTGCGCAAAAAAGTGCTGAACTTTACCCATACCTCTGCCTCCGGCGGTGATGGCAGCTGGCTACCCCTCTCCCCGGTAGGAACAGATCATACCTACGGCAGCACCGTATACGACAAAGGTGCCCTCGTAGTACATACCCTGAGAGGATACCTCGGTGACTCATTATTCTTCGATGCCGTCAAAGCCCTGACCACCCATTTCGCTTTTCAACCCGTCTCCAGTTACCAAATGCGTGACTTCCTGACCCAATACACCGGCATCAACCTAAATCCTTTCTTTGATGCATGGGTCTTTACCCCGGGTTTCCCACATTTCTCCATCGACTCAGTGGCAACAACGCCATACAGCGGAGGATGGAATGTTACTGTACACGTAAAACAAAAAATTACCGGCAGGTCAACTTATGCCGACGACAACAAGGTTGAAATCGGTTTCTATGACAGCGATTTTGCAAAAACCACTCATATCTTATCATTCTCAGGGGCAACAGGAATGGAAACGTTCTGGTTGCCGTTTGAACCTGTATTGGTGCTGATGGATCCCCGGGAGCGCACCGCTCATGCTGCTACCACCACAACCACCATCATCAAAGATGAAGGGATCCATCTTTTTACCGATATGTTTTTCCGGCTCAGGGTGAACGCCCTGCCTGATTCCCTCCTGTTCAGAGTGGAACACGCTTTCGTTAATCCGGATCCCTTGCCGCACACTTTAGATGGTCTGACCCTCTCGCCCAACAGATACTGGAAGCTCTCAGGGGTGATACCCCCTTCGGCAAATCTTGACGGCCTCTTCTCTTACTCTGTTGGAAATCAATACGACAACGCGTTGATAACCAACAATAATGATTCACTTGTTGTGCTGTACAGACCACATGCCGGAGAAAAGTGGGGTTCGGTTCCCTTTATCAGGTCTGGTGCACCAACTGCTGGCGTGATCACCGTTCCTGCACTGCAAATGGGTGAATATACTTTGGCCATGTGGGATCAGGATCACATCGGCGTTGACAGGCCAAAAGAGACCTCCATAAAATACCCTTCTATGTTCTATCCCAATCCGGCACGCAACAAACTATATGTCAGAACCCGGCAATTTGAAACACCTTTGTACGTTAGAATATATCAAGCCAACGGGGCATTCGTGTCACGGTTTACACTAGGCGAAAACAGCCTTCACCAATCAGTGGATCTGAACGATTTCAAGCCGGGTGTTTATCTCTTTGTTGTATCAACAAAACAGGGATTGCCGATAGCCTCTGAGTGGATAACCATTATCAGCAGATAGCCATGCAGCGTTATATCAGTATAGTGTTTCTATTTCTCTTTCAGATGATTATTACATCTGGTGTTGCCCAGGTGTTGTACAGGGTCGGCCCCGAACATGCGGATTGCAAAAATGCGATAGAGATTTTTGATACCATCTATGGCCCCACCACCCCTCCCTCCGGTTCCGGTGAGGTGATGGAGTTTAATAGCCATTTATCAGATCCTTATTCATTTCAGAAAGAGCATAACACGGTTTGGTATACTTTTGAGGTGTTGAGGGATTGCGACTTATTACTGGATATTATTCCTGTGGCAGTGGAGGATGATTATGATTTTATCCTGTTTCGATACCAAGGTCCTGAGACGTGTGATCTGATCAGGCAACGCAAGATAAAACCTGTAAGGAGTTGCATCTCGCGAAACGACCCCTCCATAGGAAGCCGTACGGGCCTTTCGTACGATGCAACGGAAGACTTTATCCATGCCGGCCCTGGCCCGTCTTATGCGCGTGCTTTGCCTGTGGAAGCAGGTGAAAGGTACATATTGGTGCTCGACAATGTATACCCTGATGGGAAAGGGCATACGGTGCATCTGAAATACCGGAATTGCCGTGACAAAGAGCCGGAGGTGGTTGAGGAGCCATCCAACTTTTTAAATATTAACGTACGGGATGCCAACAGCCATGATCCGGTGAATGCTGAAATTGTGCTGATCAAGCGCTCTGCATGGCGTGATGAACAGCCCCCCCGTTCATGGCAGGATACCTCCAGAATGGTGATCAGGCTGGAGCAGCAAACGAGCTATCAGGTGGTGGTCAGGGCAAAGGGGTATATTCAGTTTACCACTGAAATCAGAACAGGATCCAACTTCCAAACCTTTTTCAAAACAGCCAACCTACAAAAGCTTGTAGAGGGCGAAAGTGTTTCATTTACCAACATCCTGTTCATGGGTGGTAGCGACAAGCTGTTGCGTGAATCGTTTCCGGTGCTTGACAACATTGCGGAAACGATGAAGGATCAGCCCAATATTTCACTGAAGATCATCGGGCATGTGAATGACCCTTTGAATGCGCGCAGCAACTCAACACCGGCGCACAATCAGTCGTTATCGGAGAGACGGGCCAGGTCGGTGTATAATTACCTTGTGCGTCGAGGAGTGGAGCCCGGTCGTCTCTCATGGAAAGGGGTGAGCAACAGCCAGATGGTTTACCCTTATGCAACCTCCGAAGAGCAAATGCAGGCCAACCGAAGGGTGGAGTTTCAGGTT
Organism: Lentimicrobiaceae bacterium; assembly: GCA_007119395.1. Taxonomy (GTDB): domain Bacteria; phylum Bacteroidota; class Bacteroidia; order Bacteroidales; family SKPS01; genus SKPS01. The sequence continues at coordinate 4,445 of SKPS01000288.1, read as the reverse complement.
ACAATTAGGGGCAACCCTTAGCAGCACTGAAAGAACCAAAGTTCAATATGCATGCAAAGGTTGCCCCTACGGCAATCAGTACAGTTCAGCAGTCGCTACCTTACAATGATCACCAAATGCTTTGATGTCATCCAGAAATCCTTGTAGTTAAGAATCTCTAAGCTCTCAATATTCCGGTCGCCAATCAGATTGTAACTCTCTGTTGGGTGAGTGGTCACCAAACGAGCCGACCGTTGGTTAATCGGGATGTTCTTTACCTCGCGGATGTCAATCTCACTAAAATGCTTTGCGTTAAAATCGCTGTCGAGTTGGCGTGTACGGCCAATGCCCACAAATCCACCTTCCCGCGTGACGATACCTTTTGAACGCAACTCGCGCTCTGTGCCAATCACATACCACGCAGTGTGCAGGTCACTGTCTTTGCGGGCCAACTCCTCTTTAGTCTCTGCCAGATCAGATGAGATATCCTTAATTTTGCCGGCCAATGTAGAAAGCTCTGCATTCTTTTCGGCCAACTGATTCGACAGCTCTATGATCTCAGCATCCTTCTTCTCAATAGTTTGTGTAAGTAACTCAATGGTGTTTTCAAACTCCTGAATCCTTACATTGGAATTGCGAAGCTGACGGCGCAGAGAGGCAATGGTTTGCCTGTTTTGCTCCATAAGTTCAGCAATCATGGTAAGATCCTGGGCAATCCGGTTCTTGGCATCGTCTGAAAGATCCCCTGTTCCGGCAGCGCGAATTAAGTTCTCTCTCTCGCGGATTACGGCAAGGTTCTCTTCAATCTCATTGTATGACGCAAACAACGCGTTCAGCGTTGAATCCTTTGCCATGAATTCAGAGCGAAGCCTCTCATTCTCCAGCTCAAGCCTTTCCGCCTGCTCAATTGCCTCCTGGTCCTTACAGGCCGCCAGGACCAATACAGCCACGAAGAATAACAATACTTTCTTTACGGTTTTCATCTGTTCTCGAGTTTTATTCGTTTAAAGGGTTAGTTGATATTGATTGCCTGCTGTTGCAGATTCTACAGTTCAGCAAGCAAAAATACTATTTTTCAATTCTTTCGAAAAGACCATTTTGCTAAATTATCTTAAAACAGCCCCATGAACTTTGCCCAGTTTGGCTACAATCCTATCCATCACCTGATCAATCTCCCGGTCGCTGAGGGTTTTTTCAAGATCCCTTAGGGTGATGGCCAAAGCATAAGATTTCTTTCCGGCAGGCAAATTGCCCGATTCGTACACATCAAACAGGGTTACGTGGTGTATCAGTTTCGGAGCTACTTTCTTTACCACTTGCTCCACCTGGTGATAAGTGATGTGTTGGTCAACCACCAGCGAGAGATCACGCCGAACATCAGGAAATCTGGGCAAAGGTGCAAATAATACGGGTTGATCACTGATTACACCCAACAGCCTGGAAAGGTTTATCTCTGCATACCAAACCGGTTGTTTTATCCCTGCTTTCATCGCCATTTGATCGGCAACTTTTCCTATCAGAACGTATGGCTGCTGCTCGTGGTCAAGGCAGGCTGCCGCCGGCATAAGATGGTTTGAACCTCCGAACACTTCCATGACCGGTTCCCCCTTGATGCCTGCAAGCTGAAGCAATTGAACCACCACCTCCTTGATGTCCCAGAAAGTAAACTCATGACGGGATGCCCGCCAAGATTCGTCGGTAGAGTAGCCAGTCATGAGCAATCCCATCTTATCTTGCTCATCATAGCGCTGCGTTACCACACCTTCGGGCGATGAGCCAGGGATGATGTGATATGTCTTCCCCGCTTCAAACAGTTTCAGATCTGTAACTTTTCTGTTGATGTTATGTCTGGCGTTCTCCAGTAACCCCATCAGCATATTGTCGCGCAACATATTGAGCTCCTGACTGAGCGGGTTCAACACAGAGACACGCAAGCTCTCTTCCTGCGGTGTAATGGTATCACCGGATGCTGTAAGAGAGTTATTCCACGCTTCAAAGAAACCGTTGTGAACAAGATGTGCTGAGAACTTTTTAATGAGCAGCCTGGTTCCGGAGGTGGTTTCAACAGGAAATGCCACAGGTATATTTGGGGGGATGTTGATATGGTTCATTCCATAAATGCGAAGCACCTCTTCGGCTACATCGGCTTCACGCGTCACATCACAGCGGTAGGAGGGGACCTCCAAAAGCAATGTATGGTGTTGGTCTTTGGTAACAGAGAAGTCAAGAAGTTCCAGTATGCTGAGGATCTCCTCTTTGGTAATCTCCTGTCCAATGAGGGTTTGCAGCCTGTCGAGTCGCAGTGATACTTCTGTTTTCGGGGGAGTGGTCGCATATTCCCCGGCATCCACGATCTCTGAGGAAATGCGTGCACCTGCGATATCGCATAAAATCATGGCTGCTCGCTTCAGGGCCCTCACCGTGATATGGGGGTCAGCACCACGCTCAAAGCGGAACGAGGCATCAGTGCTAAGGCCATGTGCTTTGGCCGACCGGCGAACAGAGACAGGATCAAACCATGCGCTTTCAAGAAATACCCGGGTTGTTTTTTCCGTTACACCGGAGCCGAGCCCTCCGTAAACACCCGCAATACACAATGGCTTTCGGGTGTCGCAAATCATTAAGTCATCGGCAGACAACTTTCGCTCCGTCCCCTCAAGGGTAGTGAACGGTGTGCCGGCCGCAAGATTTTTCACCTCTATCGTGGCATCAGCAATCTGATCATAGTCAAAAGCGTGCAACGGATGCCCCAGCTCATGTAATACATAATTGGTAACATCCACCACGTTGTTGTGCGGCTTCACACCAATTGCAGTCAGCTTGTTTCGCAACCAATCGGGGGAATCTCCCACTTTTACATCGCTAAGTGTAATACCGGTATACCGCTTACACGCCTCATGGTTTTGAATGTTTATCTCTACCGGCAAGGAATTGTTTCCTGAAGAGGGGAGATCCATTGGTGGCCATAACACTTTTGAGCTTCTTTTCTCTCTGAAACTGATGCACGCAGCCAGGTCTCGTGCCACACCAAGATGTGACATGGCATCCGTGCGGTTGGGGGTAAGCCCTATCTCTATTACAGTATCATCAAATATATTGAAGTAGGATGCTGCCGGTGTTCCCGGTTCTGCCTTCGTGTCAAGCACCATGATGCCATCATGTGAAGGACCAATACCCAGTTCATCCTCAGCGCATATCATGCCCTCCGAAACCTCTCCCCTGATCTTTGACCTGCGTATGGTAAAGCCTTCCTCCTTGCCAAAAGGATAGAGTGTACACCCCACTGTCGCCACAGGCACTTTCTGGCCAACGGCTACATTGGGCGCACCGCAAACGATCGACAAAGGTGAATCCCCGCCAATATCAACCCGGCACAATGTCAACTTGTCTGCATTGGGATGCTTTGTGCATGCCAACACCTCGCCGAGCACCACACCACGAAGTCCACCCCTGATGCTCTCGAAAGCAGTTACTGACTCCACTTCTAATCCGGTTGAAGTGAGTAATTCCGAGGCAACCTCAGGGGAAGGAATCCCTTCCATGTATTCTGACAACCATCGATAAGATATCTTCATAAAAAACTGTTTAATGCTGCAAAAATAGTCAAGTTTTTTGGTTGCTTCCAACATCACCATGGCAGAATCAACCTCAACAAAGTACGTAAGGGTTTTGAATGGTGTGCATTGTATGTCAAAAAGCGTAAATTTGCACAAACGAAAACAATAGGCTATGACAGATCTTGGACGACACATTTTGGTTGAATTCACGAATTGCAGCCCCGAGGCGCTGAACGATGTAATTTTGATAGAAAAAGGGATGGTGGAGGCTGCGAAAGAGGCAGGTGCCACTGTCATTAACAGCACTTTTCACTATTTTTCACCATTCGGTGTTTCAGGTGTTGTGGTGATTCAGGAGAGCCATCTGGCCATTCATACGTGGCCTGAATACGGTTATGCCGCGGTGGATCTCTTTACTTGCGGTGACGAAGTAAACCCGTGGATCTCTTTTGACTACCTGAAGGGTGTGCTACATTCAGAATCCTACGGTGCGCTGGAGATGCGAAGAGGCAACATTGCCCTTCTCGATAAGGTGGATTTCAATCTTGGGACCATGCGGGAGGAGGCTAAGAAACATGTCAACCCGGGAATGTACAACAGAAACGTATGGTTCACCGATAAAGACGACAACCAGGCACTGAGCCTCCGTCATACCGGTGAACTGCTGTATGATAAAAAAACTCCCTTTCAGCATGTGCGTGTGCTGGATACCTACGCCTACGGGAAGATGCTCACCATTGATAATATGGTGATGTGTACTGAGCGCGATGAAACCCATTACCATGAGATGATCTCCCACCCAGCCATCTTTGCCCATGGTAATGTGAAAAATGCGCTGGTCATAGGAGGGGGTGATGGAGGCACAGTACGTGAAATTCTCAGGCACGCATCTGTTGAAAAGGTGACCAT